>JASLVM010000017.1 GCA_030741355.1 Candidatus Poseidonia sp.
GCCTTCCCGATGATTCTTGACAGCAACGATGACGTGTTGTCCTTCCCTCCAATCATCAACGGCGACCATACCACGGTGACGCATGAAACCAACGATTTCTTCATCGACGTAACGGGATGGGACGAGCGGGCCTGCGAAGCCTCGTTGATGTTGATTTGTCTCCAACTTGCCCAGCGAGGAGGCACGGTCCAGTCCGTTGAAGTTACGACCTGCGATGGTGAAACCCTCTCAACACCAATGGGCGATGGACTGCAACACGCCGTCCCAGAGGAATTGGTGAAGCAACTTCTCGGTCGTTCGTTTACTGACGAGGAACTTCACAAAGCGATTCAACGCATGGGAGGCCAATTTGATGGGCGACGTCCAGCCCCTGCTGATGCACCAGAGCACACCGACAAAATGGCCATCGCCAGTGCCGGAACCTCTGAACTGCTGTTCACCATGCCACGCTGGAGGTTTGACATTCTTCACCCGGTTGATTTGATTGAAGAATTGGCCATCGGCCACGGGTACGAAGACCTTGGTGAAGACTTACCAAGAGCGCCATTGACCGCTCTGCCCCGAGAAGACCACCACTTGCGCCGCCGTCTTCGTGAATCGATGCAAGGCTTGGGCATGGTGCAAATTCAATCGCTCACCCTCTCCAACCTAGAAGACCAATTCACCAACATGCGCTGGACACCCAACCATGAGATCACGGCCATCACCAACCCCATCACGGTGGACCATACCATTTTGCGACAACATCTCCTTCCTGGGTTGCTGAAACTTTTGGCCACCAATCGGCACCACGACCTCCCGCAAGCCGTCTACGAACTCGGCACGGTGGTTCGAGACCATCACAACGAGGACCGATTGGCATTCCTTACCGCCGAACGAAGTGGCGGTTTTGCTGCCGTCCGAGGTCGAATCCAGGCCTTGTGCACGGACCTCGGTGTCAAGGAATGGTCGGCTGAGCCGCTGGCTCAAGGTGACGGGCCATGGCTTGCAGGACGTGGTGCAAAATTGGTCATCAACGGACAATGGGTCGGTTGTTTTGGAGAACTTGACCCTGCCGTTTCCTCACAGTACGACTTACGAGTCCCGCTCAACGGTGCTGAATTGGATGTGACAGCCTTGATGTCAGCGATTGAGGACCCTGTCTGAGGGATGCTCGTGTGCGGTCGTTTCGCTCTCTCAACACCGATGCATGAACTGGCAAAGAGGGTGGAAGCGGAGCCGCTCTCTGACCTCACGCCCTTTGAGCCCTCCTGGAACGTAGCACCTCAAACGTTCATCCCCGTCGCTACAGAAACCGGCGTGCACGGGGAAACGTCTGTTCCACGGCATTTTCGACTGATGCAGTGGGGTTTCCGCCCTTCGTGGTCCAAACCATCCCAGCGAGAACCGATCAACGCTCGAAGCGAAACCATGCATGAGAAACCGATGTTTCGACGCGCAGCAGCCGCAAGAAGAGGATTCGTTCCTGCCGATGGTTGGTTCGAATGGATGACCACGCCTCAGGGCAAGGTTCCATGGTACCACCATCGAATGGATGGACGTGTGGCTCTGATGGCGGTTTTGTGGGAAACGTGGACCAGCAGCGAACAACACATCGAATCTTGTGCGCTCCTCACACAAGCAGCTAACGACGATTGCAAAGAGGTTCACAACAGAATGCCAGTGCTGCTCGACGCCCACGATGTAGAAGCGTGGTTGGCATCCGGGAAGCTTCCAAATCAACCTGCAGCAGGCGTCATTGACCGATACCCCGTGTCTCGCGATGTCAACAGCGTCAATGTCAACCATGCTGGCTTGGTAAAGCCATTACCGGGACTTTTCAATCAAGCGTATGGGGAGTAAGTTCCATCTTGATTTTGGGTGTGCGGCGTGGGTTCAAAAGAACCGTCTGAACGTCGTTTGTAATGGTAACCATCGGTGTGATGAACCCAAGTGAACGTTTCCTGCACCTCAACCTCTTCCTCCGACTCAGTGACTGCTTCCGAGGGAGTCACAGAGGCTCCAGCTTCTGCGGTCACACCATCGTAATGGACGGATTGATCGGTGGCTGCCTCAACTTTGTCAGAACCGCCTCCAAAGAGGGCAAGGGCATCTTTGTAAGCCGCCGAATCGGTTTGAACACCGTCTTTTGCGTTGGGGTCTTCACCTCGCTTGTAAACAACAGGCGCTGGCGGGGCCTCTTCGATTTGTGCCACGGGTTCCTTTTTCTTGAACGGCCAAAAGGGAGGCATGCTTCGCCCATTCCCCCTTTCTTCATGAAGCCACCGACATGGCCTTGTTCATCAAAGGGAGTCATTGATAGGGGAGAGCAGCGACCAAGAATCATGAGGTGGGCGTTTCTTCTCATCGTCTTCCTCTCCCATCTGGCTCTCCCCGTTGTTTCCGGCGTAACGATGAACGGTGGACGGGAAAATTCGAACTTGGAATTTACGGCTCCCGATGAGGTCTATGTCCACCAGAATGAAACGGTGAGCACGTACGTCACCGTTCACAACAAAGCTGACCAAAACCAAGCCTTCACGATCGAACCGCTCGCCCTGCCCGATGAACTCACGGTTGTTGGTTTGCCCAAAACTGAGGTCCTGGTGCCAAACCACCTGAAGCAAATGGCGTTCGGCATTCAAGCAGATGCAAATGCTCCGTTTCAAAACTACACCGTTTCATTCTCCATAACAAGCGACCTTGATGCGACCGTCAATGAAACGGTGGTGATGGAGGTCCATGTCGTTCCGTGGTCCAACCTCAACTTTGGTGTCGACGATTTCATCGCCTTCACCGTGGATGAACTGGTTCGTACCTCGGTGGCCGTGAATCTGACCAATAACGCCACGCAGAGCGACGATGTCACCTTCAATCTCTACACGTCATCAAACTGGAATTGGGGATGGGACATGGTGAACACAAACGGACAGGAAGCCTACATCACCATGGCACCCGATACCCTCTCCTACGTTTACCTCTGGGTGGAGATCCCCGCTGTCGTCGATGGTACCCCGCTCGCTGGAACGGGCCCACGATTCACCCTGTCTGCTGTTTCGGGCTTGGATAAGGCCGTATCGACCTGGAATTTCGATCTCCTCATGAACGAAAAAAGGAACGTGAGCATTGATGAAATTGAAACCTCAACCGAAGTTGCACCAAATCAAGACGTTCGTGTCAACGCTGTGGTTCGTAACGTTGGCAACACGCCCAACACCCTCAACATCACCCTCCAGGGTTTGACCGCCAGCGGCGAACCGCTCTCGAGCATGGGTCCCGCCGACCGCTTCAACGACAGCGGTTGGGTCGTCGCTCTCTTTGGAGGATTGGAGGGTGTCGTGCTTCAACCCAATCAATCACGGGTCATCGAAATCGGTTTCCTTGCACCCAATGAGTTCCAAGGCGAGATGCATGTCGAGTTGCAAGTGTTTGCCAGTGGAGCAAAAGCCAACACCAAGACGGCCAGAACCGTTGCCGTCATCAATCGAACATCATCGGCAACGCTGACCTACGAAGCATCAGGTTGTCAAGCGATCAACCCCAATCAGACATGCGATGTAACCTTCAGCGTTGAAAACACGGGAAATTCCTACAATTCATTCCTGCTCAGAGATGGAGGGACATCCGATGGATTCACCCTCGAACTACCGAGCGAAACCCTTCTCCTCCAGCCCAACGAAATCAAAACCTTCACCACCGCAACCATCCAAGCATCGCCCGAAGCCATGGCGTTCACTTTGGGTGAATCTTCGATTCAAATCTTGGATGATACCGGCTCGGTCGTTGATGAAGTGTCCGTCTCGACAAAGGTTGCTCCGGTCATCAGTTGGAGTTTCCGAAATGTCGAGGAACAAGTGAACGCCAAAGGCAGATTATCCATTGCCATGGAGGTTCGAAATGAAGGAAACGCCGTGGATGGATTGATTGTTCAACTCCAATCCAGTCATTCCGTGGACATGGGGTTCATTCCACCGGACATTGCCGTTTATGAAGAGGGAGTTGAATATCCCCGCTCTTTTGAAATCAATGACATCCCCCTCAATTCGAATTTCACCATTCGAGCCTGGGTTCAACTTCCACAAGACCAATCCACCAACGGCACCGTCTATGTGAACACCACCATCCGTTCCCGGCTTTCTCCCGAACTCCCCTTTGTCCACACCAGCACCGGTGACTACCTCGGTGTCGCGTGGCAACCTCAACCCGATTCCGACGATGGCATTGATTGGGGGGGCATGGCCAACACCGCAGTCCTCTACGTGAAGGCGTGGTGGGGCGTGGTTGCCAGCATCCTTGTGGCAGGGATCATCATTTACAAGGCCGTGGTTGACCGTGAACGCCGGCTCGAACAAGAAGGAACCTTACCCTATCAACAAACGGAGAACTCTGCTGATGATTGGATGAGTCAGTACAAGGAAAAAGAGGTCGCCGAGATACCCTCCGCAACCGTTCAACCCACACAAAGCGTTCCGAAGGAGGCCTACGAGGCCATGTTCCGTCACCAACACGGTGCGCCCGAACCGAGTCGAACACCGGTCGATACCAACCTTGTCTCTGCCGCTACGGTTGTGCTTGATGCCAGAACCGAAGAAGCAAAGAAATCGCAGGCGGATTCTCTGCTCGAGTCCATCGAATCGGGAGACCGACATCAGCCGCTCGATGCCAACCGTGAAATCATGACAGTCAAGGAGGAGAATGTCCCGCTTCCTTCTTCAAACAACGAGCCAGATGAGCCGATGGACGATTTGGAGTTTTGAGGCGAGACCATGCTCGTTGGCATTGATGAAGCAGGACGTGGCCCGGTTCTGGGGCCGCTGGTCATCGGCATATGCAGCATCCCAAGAGAAAAGGAAACGCTGCTGATTGAAGCCGGCGTCAAGGACTCCAAAGATTTGACACCACGGAAGAGAAAGGAACTTGAAACGTGGTTCAATGAAACCAAAGAGGAGCACGGATGGTTTGGAGCCACGGTCACGCTTTCGGCGGAGACCGTGGATCTCGCCCTTCAAAACGACGGGCTGAATTGGCTTGAAGTGGATGGATTTCGTCGAGCCTTAGAGGTGCTACCCAACAAAGAGAACTTGCACATATTGGCCGATGCCTGCGATGTCAATGCGGAACGATTTACGAAACGCATTCTCTCGGAATTGGACCGGTGGCCTTGGCCGGAAAGCCAAATGACTTCAGAACACAAAGCAGACACGCGATATCCAGTGGTGGCCATGGCCAGCATATTGGCCAAAGAGGAGCGAGACCGAAGCATCAACGCCATGAAGGAACGGGTTGGATTCAATGTGGGTTCGGGATACCCGAGCGACCCCCACACCAAAGCTGCACTGAAGGACCTCGTGTTGCAATCCGGCATCGATGTCGATGTTCGTTGGGGTTGGGCGACCGTTGAGAGATTTTGGGAAACACACCGTGAAGGAGAGGTGCCCGTGAGAGGACAACAACGGACGGTGCAACAACGGCTCTTCCAAACAGAAGATACACGCATTTCTTGAAGGGGTGTCGTTTGGTTGAGTTGAGCGACATGGAATGGAGTCCAGATGAAGAAACGCTGAACCTCATCCGGCATGTTGCTTTGCAAAACGCCCTCGAATACGAAGGAAAGGCGGCCGTTGGTTCGGTCATTGGCCGAATCATGGGAATGCGAGACGACCTCAAGCAGCACGGCAAGGCCGTGACCGGATTGGTGGCCAAAGAGGTCGGTGAGGCCAACCGAATGGCGGGCGAGGAAGGATTGGATGCCGTTCGAACCGTTCTCGAAACAGAAGCACCCCACCTTCTTGAGAAACGTGAAACCAAAGCACGACGAGAAGGGCTTCCCGATTTGAACAACGCCACAAAGGGCAAGGTTGTGTTGCGGTTTGCACCCAATCCAAACGGCCCCCTCTCGTTTGGCCATGCACGAGGTTTGGTCATCAACAGCACGTATCGTGAAATGTACGATGGAGAATTCATCCTACGATTTGACGACACGGATACCAAGGTCAAGCCGCCGATGCTTGAAGCCTACGAGCAAATTCAAGAAGAAACCGAATGGTTGACCGGCCGTAAACCCGACCGCGTGGTGTACGCATCGGACCGGATTGAAACCTATTATGAGCATGCAGCGACGATGTTGGAACAAGGCTTCGGCTACGTGTGTCGTTGCAGTGCTGAAGAATTCAAAGAACACCGTATTTCGAAGTCAAACTGTCCCTGTCGGACGCAAACCCCGCAGGATAACACGATCTTTTGGAACCGGATGCTGAAGGGGAATTTCAAACCAGGCGAGGCTGTTGTCCGGGTCAAAACCGACATGACCCTCAAGAATCCAGCCCTGAGAGACTGGCCCGCTCTGCGGTTGCAGGACACGAAGACCCACCCTCATCCTCGCCCAGAGATTGGTTCAACCTACGTCGTGTGGCCGCTACTCGACTTCCAAAGCGCTGTGGAAGACCATCTTCAAGGCGTCACCCACATCATTCGTGGAAAAGACCTGATGGATTCGACCCGCAAACAGACCTTGCTCTACGAACACTTTGGGTGGACCTACCCTGAGACCATGTATTGGGGTCGAGTCAAGGTTCACGAATGGGGTGGTTTTTCGACGTCGCAAATGCGAGGGGATATTGAAAATGGAAAGTACACCGGCTGGGACGACCCACGCCTCCCCACCCTTGCCGGATTGAAAAAGCGAGGAACGCAAGCACTGGCCCTCAGAAATTTCTGGCTCGAATTGGGCATCACGCAGAAGGACATCTCTGTCCCCTTGGCCACCCTCTATGCACACAACACCAAGGTTGTTGACGACGACGCTCCTCGGTTGGCCTTTGTGAGGCACCCCGTGTCCTATGACCTGATTGGTGAATACGATACCAAACTCGATTTGCCGGTTCATCCCAACCACCCTGACATGGGTGTTCGCCGATGGAACATCGGAAAAGGGAAAATTTGGCTCGAGGGCGATGACCTCGGCAAAATGGACGTCCGATTGAAGGAGTTCGCCGATGTGGCACTTCACGACCGAGAGGCCCGGCTGGAAAGCATAGAGCGTACCGATAAGCGACCGATTGTGCACTGGCTTACCGACCAGAACAGCACCGATGGCGTACTTGTTGGCACCAAGGACGACACAAATTTTCACATTGAAGGGAGAATGGAACGCCATAAGCACGCTGTTGGCACCATCGTCCAACTCGAACGCGTCGGTTATGCTCGCGTGATGCAGGACGGAAGTCTCATGCTCTGCCATGAAGACCTGCAGGACGATTGAGAAGCAAGAACCAAAACCCGCAACCCTTCTCGGGCGGTTATGGGAAAGACCGTAGCCGACCTCACGCTTGATGATGAACACATGACCGTGGGTGTTTCAGACACCCTTCAGGAAGCCGCTAAGCGCTTGTTGACCATCTCCGGCGGCATCGTCGTGGTCCTTGATGATGACCAACGTGTCAAAGGCGTCCTCGGTCAACGCCAACTCATCAAAGCCCTCAGCGAGGGCGTTGAAGCGGCTTCTGCTCAATGCCATGAACACATGGAGATGGACTTCATGCAAGTGGAACTCAAAGATTCCATCAAGAGTGTCTTGGCAGACATCAAAACCAGAAGCCCGCAGGCTGTTGTGGCGGTTGACGAGAACCAAGAATTCGTGGGTTACTTCTCGCCTGGTGATTACCAGGAGGCCGTTCAACTCGTGGCCAATTTGAAGGGCCTCACGCTTTGATCAAGCCACGAGTTTGATGACTCGCTGACAACCGCTGCATTTGAACCGGTGAGGACGTTCATCGGTGGTTACAGCGTTCATGGTTTGGCATGCTGGACAAGGTATCTTTGGATGGTTGGCTCGAGCCGGATTACGAGGACCACCAACAAGTCGAGGACTGGCGATGGCGGTCACCAGCCAAATCAGCGCAATCGCTCCCAAAGCTGTACCAATAAACACCGGTGGATAACCGAACAAGGTCACCAGCAGCACCAAGGGAACCAAGACCAGTTCAACATAGAGATAGGTGCGACGGCGGGAACGGGTCAGGCGAAGACCAACGACAAAACTGACCAGCAAGCCCACGAGGGTCAACACCGACAAGGAGAGCGGGGCGTAAATCAGGTTGGCCGTGGGCAGGGTAGACAAAGCAAAATTCTCAGATTGGTCCAAATCTTCTCCTTCGAGGTGAATACGGTCGCCCCAAGGCAGGCGAGAAACCGAGAAGTCAAAAGCCGTTGATTCTCGAACGATGCTGTTGCTCAAGGCGGTGAGCGAAGAGGAGCGAGCATCGAGTGTGAGGGTGAAATCACTCCAAAGTGGAGCAGGTTGCACGACGATGAAATTCCTCAGCAAATCAATTCGCTTTCCATCTTCAACAACTTCTGTGGTGGAAAATCGGAGGGTCACTGGGTGATTGATGACACCGGACTGGCCGTTGAGGTCAACTTCGATTTTCAGTTCGTTGAACGCACGGAAATCACCAAGCAGTTCTTCGGTGTCAAGACCCAATCCAGCGTTCATGTACATCGGCCCCAGATTGACCATCTGACGTTCAAATTCCGCAAGCTCAACATCCTCAACAAAGCGACTTACTCGGTCTTCATCCGTCACCGGACCGGCAGAAAACGCACGGAGCATCGGTGATAAGGCTGGGTTTTCGTCGCCGATGTGGTCCATGCCCCAACGCATCCAAAAGGCGATTTCATCATCGACGGTGATGGAGGTCACTCGCTCGAGCATGAGCCCGCCGTCTCGGTTCTCAAGCGTCATGCTGATGTCAAGGATCATGCTGCTTCCCCCACCGTCGGTACGCAGAGGTTCATCCGGTGGATAGTAGGTGCCCGTACCTCCACCTGTATCGAAGGTCTCAACGGTGTAGGTGGTCGAACCACGCAGTGATGGCTGACCCGGTTGGAATTGCAATTCGACCTCGACATTGATGGTTTCTTCACCACCCGCCGCCCCCGTCCACGTCCATGTGACTCGAACCGTATCGCCTACAGCGGTTTCAATGGGGTCGCCGGAGACAGGGTTTCCGTTTACTTTCAGGGTGATCGATTCCGCCATGGCCAAGGTGGTCAATCCCCAAGGTGAATCCAAGCGAACGGCAAGGTAGACATCGGAACCCTCAACCTCTGGTTCGACCATGAAAATATCCAGCAGTGGAATGGTGGCTTCAATGCTCGAATCCTCCGACTCGCTACCCCAGAAGAATTCCAGTTTAGCGTCCGCACCGGGCACACTGAACAGCACCGTTTGCACCGTCAATTCCACCTCGATGTTGGAAGAACCGCTGGTGGTGAAGGACTCCACATCGATGTCCAAATTAAGCGAACCCGAACCCTGAGCGAGGAAGGACGAGCCGGGTTCGGTTTCTGCACTGAAACTCTTGGAACCGACACTCACGGTAACCGTCGCGTTGAGTTGGACGCCTGCCGCATTTACAACCTCGTAATTGATGGAAAACGACCACGTTGAGGAGGGAACCGTACCGGCCCATGTGTTCGGCAGGAGCCAGCGACCGATGCTTTCCTGGGAGGAGATGGAGGTTTCAACCCCTACACTTTGGGGCTCCTCTGCTAAATCGGCGACAAAGGGCGTCAACCGTTTGTTGGATTCGCTACCGATGAGGAAGAGTTCAACCGGTGCTGCATCGCAGCATACCAACGTGTCATCAGATGATGCCGCTTCCACATGAGAAAGAAACGGTGACATGACCGTCAGCATGAGAACACATGTGAGAAGAAAGGCTTGTCGCATTGGTTCTCAACCAAGCCAAGAGCCTGTGGCTCATAACTTCAACTCTTATCCGTGAGATAAAACCGGTCAAAGAGCCTTCTCAAGAAGCGCACCGAGTTCCTTCTCAAACAAGGTTACCAAGGCTTCACCAACTTCACCCTGCAATTCATCGGGCAGAAGACGAAGCCCAAGGCGAGTGGCTGCTCGTGTGGCCTTCAGTTCGGCGTAAATACTGCGTGCTTTGGAATGGAAATAGTACGCCACGGCCTCTTTAATTTCGGCCTTCAGTTCAGGATCTTCATCCACTTTCGCACGAATGTGTGTCTTGAGTTCATCCTTCACCAAGTCCCTGAAGGCTTCAATCACCAAGTCCTCGGTTGACATCAATTCTTGAATTTGATTCTGGATACTTCCGGTCAGCAATCGCTCAATCGCCATGGACGGGCGAGGGACCCCCACGGTTTGAATCCGTCGCTCATTCACCGGCCTTGAGCAAACCCGAACTCAACCATCCGTCAAGAAGCGAAGAAGCGAACAATTTCGAGGCTGTTTCATCTTCTGGCCATTCTTTTTTGATGGCGTGTGCTTGGCTGGCAAGGTCCATTGGAGCATCACCAACAACCATTCGATGCCAAACCAACTCTTCAAGCCGTGGCGTCGAAATCTCTTTTTCCATGAGACAGGGAAGAATGAGTTCACTCAGGGCGAGGCTCCGCTGGTCAACATCCATCTTTGGCCAAACCTTGGCCAATCGCTTCAATTGTCGTTCGGAAAGACCGGGAATCATTCCCGGCGATGGAGCATCAACTTCGGGAAGGGGGACAATACGCACCGAACCCTCTTCCTTGAGATGATTCAACATCGTGGTGTGGACGGGGTCCATGCTGGCATCCAAGGCGCCACGCAACCACAATCCCAGCGAAATATAAGGCCGCATCTTCCGAACGCGACGTCCGTTGGGAGCCAACCAGGCAGCGAGCGCACCTGCCTGTACCACGGGGTCGAGGGCCCCGCTCAATCGTCTGTTTTTCTCCCCCATTTCGATGCTGGTGTTCAACGGCACAAGGTGAACATGCGAGGTCTCTGGTCGATCGTTTACTTCCCACGTCGCTTCTTCAACGTCAGCAATGACCGTGAGCCCCTTGGTTTCCTCGGTCCATGCTGGTTGTGCATCCCTCGGAAGATGGTGGCGAGGCGTGTAGAGTCGACGACGGTACTTCAGACCAAGGTCCAAACACGCTGCTTCCAGTTGGCCAAGAGCCAGGACACCATCGAGCGTAGCCGGGGCGCTGATGTGAACCAGGTCGGCGTGTTTGATGCGTTCAGCGTACGAAATGAGCACCGATGAGACCGGTGAAAAAATCGGTGAGGTGAACACGTCTCGCATGGGAACGATACAGAGGAACGCCGGGTTCCTCATGAAGGTGTTCGTGGCGAAAAATCGCTCACTCAACCATCAGGCGCAATTCGTCTCGCTTGTAGCGCCAGTCGCTTGGGAGGCGCTTCTCTGCGATGTAGTACGAGGCAAGACGGCGGATTTTTGCTTCCGTGATTTCAAGCGCTCGCTTGTTGTGAATATCCTTGTGGTTGCCAGAGCCAAGGTGATTGATGATGGCCACAGCTTGTCGCATCAAATTCATCATGTCTTCTGGGTAGGTGGCGACCATATCGTTCTCTGCGAGAACTTGGCCAATGCGCTTGCCGAGGACGAGACGAACATTCGGAACGGCGTGCTTGTCTCGCAAAACGGTTCCAATTTCAGCGGTGGAAAGACCGGTTTTAGCAAGGTCGAGAATGAGGGACTGCACTGCATCTTTGTCGGTGTTTGACCACTCTGGGGCTTCCTTGACGTGAGGGCGAGAAGAGCCGCTCTGACCTTTTCGGGACTTGTACATTCGTGCCATATCACACCACCAAGCGGCCTTCCGACTTATCTCCCCTTCTTAATCACTCCGCCAGAGCGGAGCCTTGGACCCGCTCAGCGCTTTTTCTTTCGTTGGTGGGATTTCGCAAGAGTTCCTGGTGTGCCACCCCATTCCCAACCATGGGCTACGGCTCGGGCTAAACCGACCACTTCACCGGCTTGGAGGACACGAAGATCGTCGCCTAGACGAATGGATGCATCATAACTCAACACCATCTGAGCAAACACATCGCCTCGCCAAGCCACATCTTCCTTGAGATGAACGGCGGGCAGGGCCTGATGTTCATGAAGCAGATCAATGGCCGCCCGCGAGAAAGAAAAGCCGTTTCGGTCGATGGACCAAACGGCCATTTGCGTGCCGTCAAGGTCCAAACGCCATCGAGGCACTTTTCCTTTGACGGCCAGTTTCTCAAGCCACGCATCCGTGCCGGCTGTTTTCCGAGCGATGCTCATGAACTGCTCCTTCAATCGATGGCTGTTTTTCTGGTTTCGAAGTTCAAAGTCCGCCACGGCAGCCTTGACGGCGACACTCAATCGGCCAAGGGCATCAAAATGCGTTGCGCCTTGACCCTCTCGAGTATTGACCACCTCAATTTCCAAGAAGCCCAAGTCCATGTTGGTGTGGTTGATGATGCGTTTGTAACCACTCCGAGTCACCAATGAGACGAGCATTCGTTGGACACGAGCGAGTTCATCAGACGACCAATCGCCCGTCACAGGAACATCGTAATTTGCGGCTGGCCAGACGTCCTCCAGGTCTCGAGGGACCAATCCGAGCGGTGACGTCATCATCACCTCATGGCAACCGGTTGAGGCGATGGCTCGGAAGAATTGGGAGTGGGATTTTGAGAGCCGGTAGGGCTTTCTCGCCGAACACGGCAGGAGGATCATCACCTCTCGAACCTTGACCGGAGCTTGGTAATCCTCGGTCATGAAACGCTCCCAATCTTCAATCAGCGGGTCAACCAGAGCGTTGGATGAATAACAGGGAAACAAAGTGGAGGACGGTCGGTGGGAAGCCAAATTCCCCTCGTGCTCACGCATTAGAGCGTGATGTCGACGGACATGCTCCACAAGCCTTGGACTGGACAAACTTTGTTTTTCAACCAGTCCGCGCAGGGTTCCGTGTTCAACTGAAGAGCGGACTTCGTCCAAGGCCTTCATGAAGTGATAGGTTTGTGCTTCCAACGTGGTTTCCTCGTGGTCAAGGGGGAGACGAGGCCCCCAAGCCGTTAACAAAACACCGTTGGCTTCTGCCTCACGGCATCGGGCCAAATCAAACAGGTCAACACCCATGGACGCAAGAACTCCCACGTTGTCAGGCCCCCCCAGACCGGGCGCCCACAGCAGAGCACCGGGGAAACGGTGTTTCAAGGTGAGAAGAGCAAGCGGGAGTTTACCGGGCTGACTCGCAAGTTGGAGGGCATCGGTAAGAACAACAATTTCAGGCGCTAGCGAGGCATCGGTCAGGCTCTCATCGTGGTTCATTCGCTGCCACGAAACCGGAAGAAGAGCGGAGGTCCCCTGAACTTCCCCCGCATTGGCATCTTCAAGGGAGGGGGGTAGAACGTGGCCAAGGTTCACAGCGTAAACAGGGCCGTTTTTCTTGAATTCGGGCGGGACATAAGCGGAACGAGAGACAAGGCTGAGCGTCGAGGGAAGAGCATCGGTGCTCGTGGTGGTGAAAGCGGCGTACGCCAGTGGAAGGACTGGATCGTCCTCCATCAAGACCAGGGCTGGCGTGATGGTGGCTGGCGATTTCCGATCACCAAGCCCCCACACTCGTGCATAACGTTCCCGATGCAAGACGGTACGTCCCAAAACATCGGCCATGAGCAGGGCTAACGCCTTGGCTTCTTGAAGGGTTTGAACCTAAACGGGGGTGGATTTGAAAGACCCCGCCTCTACCCAACATCATGGGTTGGACCTCCCGCAGAACACGAGCGGTGTTCCTCACGGCGCTCTTGATGCTGATGCTGGCTCCAACTTCCGGGGCCCAGAGTGAAGTGAACTTGGTCCTCGATGAGCGGGTGAACATCATCGACCTCTCCCCGAGCCAAGACACCACCGTTCAGGTAGAAACTGGAGCCAACACGTCCGTTCTTTTGTCTTGGTCATGTGGTGCCTGTACGGTGGTTGTGGACGACACCTCCACCCACATAACAACCACCGACCACGGTGCATCAATGCTCAGCGTCCATGTCGAAGAAGCAGAAACATTGGACATCAGCTTGTCCTCAACCTCGGCCGAATCCATGACCTTGATGATGCTGAGGAACATCAACAACGACGAATTGCATGCCCTCCGTCCATCGCCTGAAACAACCGTCGTTTCGGCACAACTCCGAACGTGCATGAAACCAACAGATTGCATTGATTCAACAACCGAGGACCTGACGTCCCAGAGCAGTGATACCGTTGGTGAAATCGCTCTTCACACGGGAGAAGTCCATGTTTCTGAGGACCAACACCTCGTGTTCAACGCCTCACAAGGTGATACATTGGAATGGCAATGGCTCGCAACCACCCACGCCGTTCAACTCCAAATCTACCACCAAACCTCCGCTGAAGAAGTGTTGCTGAATGACCCCCACACATCCAACAGCATGTTTACTCAAATTGGTCAGACCACCGCCACAGCAGCGTACTGGACCGCACCGGATGACGGTCGGTTCGTGGCTCGAATCTCAACGGATGACGCCCATGCAATTTGGGGCGCCTTGGCGTTCATGCACCCCCACCGTCCAGTCGATTCCTTGGTAGGATTGAACCTCACCGAAGGCGTCGAAGTCCTCGGCCACGCCAACACCACATCTCCCTTTGACTGGTCAGAGGTGGAAGCTTTGAAGGTCGAAGCCAAAGGCGGAGACGTCGAAATCAGCGTTGACCAGTTGTTCAACGGCGCATGGGTGAAAGGTGCACCAAGCATCCTTCAAAATGGAGACTCGATCACGGTTTTCCCCTATCCAGATGTGAGCGTTGGGCGCCTGCAAGTCGTGAACACCAGCGTGTTCTCTTTGAACGTCAATCTGGAAAGTTTTTCTGACGCCAACGGCCTTGAAGCGCCCTCTCATCTCCCTCAGAATTTGGAAACCGAAAACGCATCCTGGCCCGTGGTGAACCTGAGTGAGGCGGCAAGCGGTGAACTCACATTGGCCGTCCATGATACGACGGACACGTACCGAATTGTTGTCGACGGTTGGGAGGATTCAATCCACTTCGTCCAGTTCGTCGTTGATGGAGAAATAGATGGCCTTGAATTACAACTCTGGGACATTGACCAAACAACCTCTGAAACACTGGCGACTGACATCACTCGTCCGATAGGCGACCAACTCAAAATTGGGTTGCAAGTTGGACGAGGGACCCATTACCTCCAAATCCGATTCCAAAACGCTTCAGAGGCCACCCCCCACCTCTGGGGCGAGGATGTTGAACCCCGAAGTTATGTCCTTCAGCCGTCTTATTCCCTCATCGATGAGGGTGAAGAGCCGTGGTTCCCACCAAGTGATGATGCCGTGTATTGGGGGAACATCGCACGCTGGTTCATGGGGATCCTGTTCCTCCTGCCCGCCCTTTACCTCGGCGTCCATGTTCAGCGAACACGGTCCTATGCAGCTTCTGTTGCGGAAAAGAAACAACGACTTGCTTGGTATACATCCCGTCTTGACAGTGGTGAGAGCAACGTCAAACAAGCCCGAACCGACATGGCCAAAGCGCTTCACGCAGTTGCTCAACTGGCGTGGCAGGACGGTCTAGAGGCGTGGGGGCCAAAGCGACTTGAACACCGAACGGAAGATGTCGCTTTGGCTGTCTGGAGCGTTGATGAACGGCTTGCGAACCGGGAAGGCGCATGGCCGATTGTGGTCGGCGTCCACGTCATCAACGGAACTTGGGACTTGGCCGCCCTTCGCTTTGATGCACCGGAAGGAGAACCGTATGAAGTGGTTCATGTCGAACCACGTTTCTTATTCCAAGGCGAGGAAGTGTTCATCGACACCATGGGTCCGGGTCATCGGACCTATCTGGTGGTTGAATTGAACGGCACAGCCGCACAGGTTGACCTCGAACTCAATGGACGGATGGACGGAGAGCCCTTTGCAGCACGAATCCCAGAGTCGTTGGTGCGAAGCGAATTAATTTCATGAGCGACGTCGCTCTTTGGTATCTTCAAGAATGCTTTTTTCCGTGTCCTCGGGAGCGAGCGTTTCACGAAGAGTTTCGATACTTTTCTTGGTGGACTTAGGGACTTTCTTCGGCATGTGCAACTTCAGCAAAACGACGACGTCCCCGCGACCTCCACCGCGTTGCCTCGGCAACCCTCGCTTCCGGATTTCAATGGTTTCGCCGGAATTTGAGTAGGCGGGTACCTTGATTTGTAGCGATTTCCCATCAAGGTGCTCCAGTTCAATCGTGGTGCCCAAGAGAAGGTCTGCATAGCCCAAGGGCAAGGACATGATCAGATCAGACCCCGACCGCTCAAACCAGCGGTGCGGTTCAATCTCAAGTTCAATGAACAAATCACCAGGTTCGCCAACACCTCGAGGGGCAGGTTCGCCTTTCCCACGCATTCGAAGACGCGTGCCTGCCTCAGCACCTTCTGGAACGTTGAACCTCAACGTGTTGGATTTCATCTCTTGGCCACGGCCGTCACAATCCACACACGGTTGCTCTGCGACCTTTCCACGTCCACCACAATCCTGGCAGGGTTGAACAGATTCTTGAATGAACGGACCGACTTGTTGACGAACACGAACCTGGCCTTGACCAGAACAGGAAGAGCAGGTCTTGAGTTCACCGCCTTTTGCACCCGTTCCATCGCATGTCAAACAAGGCTCGGGGAGGTCGAGGACCAATTCCTGTTCACTGCCCAGATACACATCCTCGAGGTCAACTGTATGTCGGAGGAGGATATCGTTCCCGCGACGTGTTTGTCGTCGCCGAGAACCCCCTCCGAAGAACGAGGAGAAGAAATCACCACCAAGAATATCCTCGAGGTTGATGTTCATGCCACCGCCAAAGCCCCCAAACGGTGAGCCCTGAGGACCATCATGACCAAAACGGTCGTATTGAGCCCGCTTTTGGTCGTCCGAGAGGACCGCATAGGCCTCCTGAATCTCTTTGAAGCGGTCCTCAGCGTCGGCTTCCGTGCTCCTGTCGGGATGGTATTTTCGTGCCAATCGTCGAAAGGCGTTCTTCAAATCCCCGGCCGTGGCTGATTTCTCAACACCCAAGACTTCGTAGTAGTCTCGTTTGTCAGTCATGGCCCCGTCCTCGCTCAACACGATGAGGGACCTGCTTTGAACCTCACGCCTTGTTCTCAAAGGTCGAGGCCACAATGCGGGCAGAATCGCTCGGTGGGGCTGACCGGTGCTGAACAACCTCGACAAACGGGGCCTGCGGTTGCTATTTTAGCGGAAACCGAGGGCGATTGACCCATCATGGCCATGCTCTCCAAAGATTCCGAGACCTTTGGAACTTGCTTGATTTGCTGGGTCCCACCTCCGTCGGTTTTCACCATTCCCGAGGTGGTCATGACCGTTTCAACACCGCCGGAATCGCTCATTGAAGTCATGTTGACTTCCGAGTCGTCGTTGGCCTTGTTCAAGCGAAGTGGCGCGACGGGTCGCTGGGCCGTCACCGGTGCTGAACTCGCTGCTTGTCGCAGTCTTGCTTGGCGTTCAGCCTCACGGTCTGCGCGACTATCAAAGCCAAACAGGCCGAAGAGCCAATCGAGGAAACGATCCATCGGTCCGACCTTTCTCTGGGCACCAATGGTTCCGGTGATGACCTCTTCGTCGAGACTTGAACTGCCGCTGATTCGAGCGTTGGCTCTCACGATGTGGTCCGCCTCACTGAGCATTCGAACCTCGACCTTTGCTTCATCATCCAATTCCATTTCGGGGGCTTCTCCAGAAATTTCTGAAATCGAACGAGACAAGCCCAGCTGGGTTTGCTGGTCCATGGTGCTGTCAAGAGCGACGTCTTTGGACCAGACCCCCGCTTCTTCAGCCTCGTAGACATGTTTGATTTTACGCATGGCCTTGGCCCTGTTGTATTCGTGGTCTTTGACAACGCCGGTCCGGCGATAAACCACCACGCAAAGAAGGAGAGCGAAGACATACCAACCGTACATCAAGCCGGGCTCCAATTCAAACATGGTCTGCAAAGGAGGAAGGGAAAGGTGGGTTACCCCCATCAAGAGGAGTGGCAATGCACTCAAACTCCGATTTGTGAGGCCCTTGTTTTCTGCCATGTGTCTCACCTACCTGCTTTTCCAAGGCCCTCATGTATCTATTGGCTTCTTGTGTTCATCCACGGTCGCTGGGATAGCGGCCTTTTCGCACCAAACCGTCGAGAAGGCCAAGCGAAAAACTCGTATGGAGCATGAACAAACAAAGCGGCACGCCCACCAAGGAAGAGGGGCGTTGTTGTCGCAAGGCCTCAAAACATCCACCTGCGAACAAGGCCATTCCGTAGAGACCCAACGGAAGCATGGACCATGGAGAACTCATCGCGATGAGCAGCGCCGAACCCAAGAGGCCAACGAGGGGCAAAAATTCCTGCCACTGCGCCCTTTTTGGATGTTTGAGGAGGACTTTTGTTCTCCAAAACCCATACCGGTGTCCCATTTTCCACCAACGGAGCAGGCCGTTTCGCTTGTGCATGCTCACGGTGGGTACGGGGTGCCGATAAAGGTGGAAACCAGCCTTGAGAAGGCGCATGGAAAGGTCACTGTCTTGGCTTGTGATGAAGGCCTCATCCCAACCGCCCACCGACATCAAGGCTTCGCGACGATGCATGACAAAGGCCGGTACTTTCGTCGGTTCAAGAGTCTTGAATTGGCTGAATTGGCCGCCGCTTCGACCGAGGGGAGAAGCCAGTGCACCTTCCACCCAATCGCCGACACGTGTTCGTTGTTCTTCGTCCTCAACGACCCGAACGCCAACGCCAGCCAACCCTTTTGCGACGTTGGCTTCGCATTCACGCCATGCTTGGAGACGTTGTTCCAAATGGTCGGGTCCAACCGTCGCATGACCGATCATTTCCACCATGAATTGGACACCATCAGGCAACACCTTGAGCGCAATGTTTCGAGCATGCGCAACGGTACGTTGAGGGTTCTTTTCCAACACCAAGCGGGGCCACTGCTCGCCTTGGTGTTCGGTCATGATGCGATGAACAATCTCAACGGTGCCGTCGTTGGAACCGCCATCCAGTACCAAAATCATGTGGAGGGAAGGGGAAAGCGACTGATTGAGCAAACTCATCAAGCACCGTTCAATGAACAGGGCTTCATTCAGAACTGGAATGACCGTGGCCACTGTCGGCACCCCATCCCCATCCATGGAAGAGGCTGAACCGAGCCAGTTTTCACCTCTTCGCCAAACAGGGACATCGGCCGCATGTTCTTTGAGGAGCAACCCGTCGCCGAATCATGGAAGGCTCGCGTCTCCGGCTCTCGGGAACGGGTGAAGGATTCTCAACCATTGTACGCACCGTCCTCACCGGGGCCGATTCACCTCAGAAAGTGTTCGCTGCCCTCCAACTTCTCTTTCCTGAAGTCGAAATCGAGGAGGTTCCCGGTGAACCTTCGTTCGGACATGCCTCGAACCATGAATGGTCCTTTGAAGACCTCTCATTGTCCACGTTTCTGACCCAACTTCACGAACAACGGATTCTCGATACGGCCCTCGATGCCATGTCGCTGAACATGAACGGGGAATCCACCACGTTTCAGATCTCCAGACAAGCTGCAGTGGCCGGAAAAATCGCCTTCCCCATACCCGGTGACCGACCGGTTGGAGGCGTGTTTGAGATCAGCATCATTGGAAATGGCTTGGCCGATTGGTTACAAGCAGCCACATGGCACCCCGGTAGAAGTCAAGTTCCAAGGCACATCAACGATGAGCGTTCGATGAATGATGATGGTGAGTCGGCAACATGGGTTTGATGTGTTGCTGCAAAAATGCGTTCATCTCTCCGTCTCGGCCCGCCCATGACAACGAAGCATCACCTGATGTCGAGATCCATTCGTACGCATCATGAACGGAAAGAGATGGTTCGACCTCATCCTCGAGGAGGCAGGACACAAGATGGATGACAAAAGCGTCTGAACCTCTGGTACGGTACCAGGAACCAAGGGGGTGGAGAGGCTTCACCTCAAGTTCAAGTTCTTCTCGTATTTCACGGGCCGTCGCTTGTTTCCAGTTCTCCCCAATCTCGCATTTCCCTCCGGGAAACTCCCAGCATCCACCCTCAGTTTCGTCAAGACTGCGCCGTGTGACCAGATAGCCATCGGGTTGACCAACGGCTGCCGCAACTACATGGACGGGGTCGACGGGATAGGGGCGCAAGAGGTGAGCAAGGCAGGTCATGACAAAGTCTTCAGCATCGCTGAGTGGTAGGTGATTTTCGCCAGGCAAATGCAAGAAGAGAGCTGGAGATGGAAGCGGCGTGGAACCTTCCACCTCGCACAAGGCCTTGAGCGTGGCATGGTATGTTTCATTGCACAAATAAGCGCCAGCATCCACGGAAACGGTGTAGGTCGTTGGGAAACGTTCAGGCACCCAAACGGTCGGGTCCACCCAACACCCACGATCACCCGCATCATCGATGGTGCCATCAAGCACTTGGCGACCAGCATTATCAGGTAAACGCATGTGCAATTTGTCTTGGGCTAGGCGCTCAATTCGTGGTACTTCGCAAGCGTCGCAGAGACCCACATGAAGAATCGCATCCCAACGTTCGCCTTGGTGTAGTCGTTCAGATGTTCGTTGTGCACCCATTGAATCCACAGAGAGCACATCGATTTCGACATGGACACGCAGGGGCGAACCTGTCCACGGGCAGGTCAGTGTTCGAGACCCTGCCATCGCTAAAACAACGATTTGACTGATGTTGGTTTTATGGCCGCCAAAGGGCTCAAACCCGGTCAAGAGGACAGAATAATCCGTGCCCATGGGAAAGAAGTATCGCACAGGTTTTTGATACATCCTCCCGGTTTGCCTGCGTCATCTTGACAAATAGGAAAGCACACCGACGACCATGGAAGAGGAGTTGGTGGTTCAATTCTCCCCCGAATCCGATTCCGCTCGCAATGGTATCCTTCCGGTCCGCATCGTCAAGGAAATCTGGCGAGAAATCACCTTTGGTGTTGGCACATGGGGAGCATTGCGGCCTTTGGTCGCCGCTTTGCTTGCGGCCGTTCCATTCCTCTTTTTGGGCCAACACTTCAATCGACAACACCGTCGAGGGTTTGAGTGGTCGTTCTTGCAAATTCCGTTGGCCTTTACCGTAATCCTGTGGATTGGGCTCTATTTGTGGTCCATCTTCGATGCATGGCGAGACGCCGTTTCTGCGATGGGCCAGGTTCAGGACCAAAGTTGATCGCGGATGGCAATGCTCCCATCGGCCAATCCTGCCAAGTCAGCAAGGTCATCGGCATCAAACTCATTGGGCAAATCGCCAAAGATGAAGTTGGAAATATCCGAGGATTCAACAGCCCAGTACATGACAGAATCCTCGTTGTTGGAATGACCAGGGTGCTCATCGTCTTCATGGTCGGCAGGTGATTGGTAGACCAAATTGACCAGGCCGAGCAAGTGTCCAACTTCGTGAACGAGAACACTGTTCTCAACGTCCTCGACCGAAGGGCGACCGAAGGGGCCGTCAGCCTCTTCGATGGAATCGCTGAACAAGGCCACCGTGGAGGCATCAACGGCCACACCCAAGACGGAATCAGAATCATAGGTTCCAGCAGGGAAGAGGATTTGCCAGTAGAGCGTGGTTCCATCTCGGGGAGACTGATCTTTGGTGTCCCAACCTTTGTCTCGTACATCCTGTGCAGACCACGACCCTTCGTGGTTGAAGGAGACTTCAGAAAAACGAACGGAAATACCCGAAGGCTTGTCACACACCTGTTCCAAGCGGTCAACCAGCATGTCCGTGCTGCTGCTGAATGGACGATAACCTGGCTCGTGGTCGATTTCAATCACCATTGAGGTGTACATGCTGCTGCGTAGACACGCCAGCGTGAGCCCACCGGGCACCCCTTTCTTTTCTGGAAGTAAATCAAGCGCATCATCGCCCAAACAGCCCGAGAGACCGCAGGCCAGCATCATGCTCACCATGAGAAAGGTTAGCGGGGCACGGTGTCCCATAGCATCGCCTTGTACGGTCTCTTTTTGAATCTCTGCTTACCACTCTTCAGGAACGTCCAGTGGAGAGAAGAGTTGACCCGGCCCGGTCGCTGAAGCCAATTGCGTACGTGCAAGATGCTCCCATTGCCTTAGGGCAAGAATCGCTTCGACCACGGTGACATCAATCTCGATGAGGGTGACGCGAATCAAGGTATCAAGAATGTCCATTCGCTGGTGGTCAACGATGTCCATCACCTTCTCCAAGGCAAAGTTCGATGAAGACGACGCACCGGACGACGCCAACGGCCAGGGCGAATGCACGCGTTCACTCACGGTTTGACCAGTAGCAGCCAAATGCTGGGTCAAGGTTTGCATCAGTTGATTGATGTGTTTTTGCAACACCAGCGAGACTTCGACCAACGGCATGTTCAGTTGCTTGATCAAATTCACCGTACGCTCGGTCAGCGTAACCAAACCGTCAACGGATTCGTCCGACACGTGGGGTTCCCTCATTTCTTGGAGAGTGCGTCAATGTATTGCCAGCCGTATGAATTCCATTGTTCTTGAGACCAACCCTCTGGAAGACCGGATGGCGGAACTGGAGCCGGCCGGGACCGGTCTGGACCCGTAGGCGGAGGTGGAATCGGGCTTGTTGGGGCCGGAGGTTGAGCAAGTTGGGGCACGGTCTTGGCCGCTTTCATTTCCTCCGCGACCACTTCGGTTTGGTCAGCCATTTCTTCCTCAGATTCCGGTGCGAGCATGCGTCGACGAAGCACCATGGCGTAGAGACCAAAGGACACGGAGGCAAGGGCGATGACGAAGAGCGAGACGCTGAACACATCTGCAGAAAGCTGTTGCGTCAAGGCTTCTCCATCACGCACGGTCTCTTCTTTGATGAGTAATGAGTCCACCGTATGACGGTCCATTTCGACATCGTCAACCAACACGATAACTCGGTAATCAATGCTGGAACCAGCAGAGGCTTCGGCGACGACCGGCAATGAAACCGAAACTGGATTTCCAGCCGTGGCCTGAACTTCCACCATCGTAACCGTGGACCAGAACCCACCGTCGACGAGTTCTTGGAGGGCAAAGGACACATCGCCGTTGCCTCCAAGGTTGGTGGTCTGCACCACCATCTTGGCGGTATCGCCCACGTAGGGGCTTGGAACATCCCACTGCAGCGTGGTGGATTCGTCTTGCAAGTCAATGCGAGGACCGACCAAAGCCAGCGGCCACGATGCAAAGGGTTCTGCCATCGAATTGGAGAGCGTGTCGTAGGGATTACCGGCTTCGTCGGAACCGGAAACCCACACGTCGACAGCGTAGGATGGGAGCAGGGTCGTTGCTCCTGAATCGGTCAAATCAAGAGAACCGCTCCAGAAGAACTGCTGCCCGAACGGCGTGATGTCGGGCAACAAGACGCTGCCACGAGAAATCTCTGCCTCGCCCGCCTTAACACGATAGTGAAGCACCGCTGCTTCGTTGATATCAAAGCCATTTTCATCATTGGTGATGAGAATCACCTCGAGGTTGCTGGCGTCCCCGATGGAAATGGGAGAGCCTTGAGGAACACCGTTGAGAGAGATGCTGTCGATGGTGGGCCGGGCGTTGTCAACCGCAAGGCGGACCCTCGGGGAAAAGGCCGTCTCGTCAAGTGCAAGACCGGGCATGTCATCCATGCTCAAACGCAGGTCGAGTCGACCCGAACGAACCGGAGGAACGAGCAGATCAAGACTGAATTCCCCATCTTCTCGTGTCGATGTGCGCCAGTTGTTCTCAAAGTCGCCAAACACCACGTCAAAGGTACCCGGTGGCGCCGGTGTTTCGTCTTCGGCAAACAAGACACGGCCAGAAACCCGCAGGGCTTGTCCGGCTCCAATGATGGTTTCGAAATTCTCAGGATTGTAGTGGTTTTCGCTGTTGCGCAACTCGATGGCTCGAATCTTCCCCGACTCGGTGTCAAATCGGAAATCGTTGTCAAGACTCCACCAGTCATCGCCCAAGCCTTCCTCAACCTCGAAACACGGCACAATTTCGTTGTCGTTACAAGGCATATCCGTGACCTTGATTTTGGGGAGGAAGTGAGATTCACCGTCAGTATCGTAGGCTTCGGGGAACATCCAGGTGAGTTGGAAGCGAGCCTGAATGATGATCACCGAATCACTACCGTCCTCAAGACTGACCGTGGAGTAGAGGTTGGAGACGGCGATGTTGTCCGAGCCAGAGGCCATAACCGCCTTTGGAAGCCCATCGTCTCCTTCAGCGAGGGAAATGAACAACGACGATTCATCGTCATCGAAATCGCCTCCAAGGGCGACCTGAACGTATTGGATGTCTTGCCACCCGTTGATATCACTGAGCTTGATTTGGGCCGTGTAAGGAACACCTGGGTGGAGAGGTTCGTAATCATCGTGTCCGAGGATGGACGAATTGCCCAAGTCGACCTCAGGCTCGAACTCTTGGCGGATGTGGTAGGTCACCAAGTCAGCATCCCAGTCCGGTAGGACTTCGCCAGGACGGTCGCCGCACGTGATGGACGAAACGGGGCAAACAGGGCCTTTGCCCATGGCAATTTCATTGTCCTGTTCGTCCTCACCAGAAACATAGAAGGAAACGCGTTGTTGGTGCAAAAGCATCGAGTCATCAATCAGTCCTTCGAAGATGTTGAGGCCGCCCGCCCGAGTTTCTGGCGAAGACAGCGTGACCAATTCGTATTCATCCTCGTTGGGAAGGCCGTCAAAGTTGTAATCGGTGCAACCGATGGCTTCACTGGCTTTGCAACCCACCCAGTAGTGCAGGTTGAGTTGGCGTGGTGGGTCAACGGAATCTTGCACCACAATTGACACGGCTTGTCCGACACCAGAGGCGCCTGCATGGCGTTCCTCATCGTCCATTGGCGTGGCGCTCAAGACCAACGGAGAGTTGCCATCAAGGATCAATCGGATGGAGTTGTAATCAGGATTGGTGTATGTCGAACCGTTCTCCAAATTGACCGCCTGCACGTAGAAGATCATGCCGCCGGGTTGGGATTCGATTGGCGAGGTGAACGTCATGTTGTAGGCACCAAACGCCGGGTTGACTTCCTCGTAGAGAGTGACGGGTTCACCCATTGGATCGCCGTCGAAGGTGACGTTCTGTCCGATGACCCTGAGCGAGAAACTACCCGCTGGTGGCATCAATTGAGAATCTTGGAAATGCATTGAACCACTGAAACTGAGGTTAAATCCACCACGCACCCAATCCATGGGGAAAAGCTGGCGCCCTGTTTCCTCCCAAACGCGAAGACCGTCAAGTTGGATGTCGTTCTCAACGACGAGTTCCATTTCTGTGGTGGCCCATTGGTTGACAGCGACCCCAAGGTCATCCTCAACGGTGATGATCGCTTCCGCACTGCCTTCATCGTCCCACGACCAGTTGACTTTCGTTGGCATCCAAATTGAGAGAACACCATCGGCATCTTCCGTGGAGGTGCAGTTGGCTGCATCAAACATCACGATTCCATCGGCATCTGAATTCACGCTGCAGGCGTCGCCTCGTTGCCAAGTAAAGGCTGGGTTATCTCCGTGCGTATGCTCAATGGCGATGACGGCCTTGGTCACGTGGTCGACTTCGTCGCCTGGAGCGACGCGTGTGATGAAATTCCTGTACAAGCCGTCGGGTGCTGCAAGGCCGCCTTCAAAGGAGGCGCCTACCGCTCGAGTTTGCATGGCGTAGGTGATGTCAATGTTGGAAATCTTCACGCGACCCGAACTTGCAGCCTTGACTGCGATGGGGATGTCAACCATACCGTCTCCGTTTTCGGGGATATGGTCGTTAAAGGCGTCCACCAAGGTGGGTGCTTTCTTGACCACTGCACCCACGGGCGAATCGTCAGAGGCAACGACAGAGGACTCATTGAGGAAGATATCGGATTCCCAGTCGTAGGTGCCATCGCCTCCAATGTCCAGCATGGGACGGTCAGGATAGCCTTCCTCGTACTCGAGAACAAACCGGTCAATCGAGGGCGTAGCCCCGTCGTTGGAGGACGTCATGAAGAGGGCGTAGCGCAGCGTGTTTCCTGCGGCATCGGTGGAGAAACTGGTTTCCTGATTGTTGTTGGCGTCCAACCATGTGCTGCCGTTATCGTTCGAGACCACCACTTGCAAGGTTGTGCCTGTTGGCACGTCTGCCGTCCACTGGGGGCGGACCTTGCCAACCTTGGTGCCGGTGTTGAAGTGTGGAGCAGTCCAATCTCCGGAGGTCTGGTAGGCGGTGGCGTATTCCACGTCAACCCACCACGAGACAGCGGTGGAGCCGATGAGTTGGGCTTTCCAAACGAGTTCCTTTCCAGGATAATCGAAATGAATGGTGGACTCGGATTCAACTTCTTCCCAGTGGGTGCCGTTGTCGGCCGAGATCCAATAATCGACCCGGTCGCCAATGGACGCCGCTGACCAATAGGTTTGGACGTTGGCAGAGAGAATGTCTTCACCGGATTCAACGACCTCTCCATACCACGTGGTGGTGCCGGGGGCTGGCGTGGTTTCGTACATCCATCCGGTCCCAAATTCACGATAGTACAGGGTGGCGCCCGACCATGTGGAATAGCCACAGTCAACGGTTACGAATCGCTCGCCGTCAAATTGGAGGCCGTAGCCAAGACGAGAAAGCTGGCGAGTTGTTGAGGCCGGGATGAGCGCAGAGGACGTCCCCGAGACCGACCATGCTTCGAGTTGGTCCCGGTCGTTGTAAGGCGAGTCTTCTTGACAGCGCATGTAGAACGTCGAGCCGTTCATTTCCAAACCTCGAAGCATCTGCTTTTGTGAACTGCTGTAAGTTCCACCGCATTCCCAACTCGAACCGCTGGCGGATGTGTAGGAATAGTAGTCTTGAGCCCGGGTGTAGGTGCCGCTACCATCGCTGGCAAAATCGTAAGCATAGAGTCGATTCATGGCGTTATGAGCCACCCATACTTTCCCGGTGTCCCGGTCGTAAGCAATGCCGGTGTATTCGCCGACCGAAGGTGAGATGTCGTAGGAATCAATGCATGTCCAGGTATCGTCTCGAGAGATGTCCATTTCCATGACACGATGGTAGTTGACCGGAGCCGTGGACCCGTAGGTGTATCGGTAGCCAGAGAGAATTCCAAACAAGCGTTCGTCATCGGTGATGGTCCAATCTCTGAAGCCATAGTAGCCGTAGTAGGAGGAAGAGTGCTTCTGGGGGAGCGTACAGGACGCCTTGTCCAGCGTGATGACCGACTCACGAGTCGCGTTGTTGGGATAGAGTCGCTCCACGACGTTGTTGAACGTGGAAGAGGACCAAGTGGAGAGGAAGAGCCAATCATGATGCTTCAGGATGGCCCCTTGACTTTGGGCCATGAAACTCGATGATGTCTTTGTCAATTGTTGGGAATAGAGCGATTCGGTGGCGTTTGACGTGTGAGGTTGACGCAAAGCGTAAGAGCCGTTGTCCAACCATGCATCTGAATTCGGGTCGATGTAGGCATCGTTGCCATGTGGAAGGAAATTCCGACTGATGTTATCCATGCCCAAGGTCAAATCCCCTGAACGGTCGTCAACGTTGCTTTCCGCACCTCGAATCCAATGCACACGATCATCAGCGACCACTTGCGACCATCCGGTTGCTGAGGCACCGGAGAGGGTCATGCTGACGTCGGTCACCAGAGCGCCGCGAGGAAGCGAGACCGATGCTCCCATGTCGGGATTGGCTCCCTGATACAGGGCGACGTGTTCGACTGAGCCGTCGCTAAATTCGTAGACGTGGCGTGTTCCGGCAGCCGCTTCAGCGTCCGTTGAGAACAATTCTGCCATGGGGCCGAGAGGGGTCAAAAACATCAGGGAAACGAGCAGCAAAAAGACGGCTCGGCCATTCGTTCTATGCTGTCCGCCACCTTGCATGATTATCTCACGCTCCAATCACCATTTGAACCATGCGGTTTGGGGTCGGAAAGCAATCCGCCGTCAATTGGTTTGACGAGAATCGTAACGAATGGGAGACGAATCGCCGCGAACACCGTCTTCTTCGTCATCTCTGACCTCGAACCAATCGTTCATCCAGTCGCCATCCGTATCCCAGTTGATCGGGCTGCTTCCCTCGGCCAAATGGTCATCGTCAAAGTCGAGAAGATACCATCCGAATTCGTGCTCACCAACACTCCGAACCGGTGCTGTGTTGGGCGAACCGGCATAGTAAATGTCCCAAGCATCCGTTCGATTGCCAGCCATGACCACCGAATCATCGGAGGGGTCAACGATGAGGAAATTCGTATCCTTGTCATCCACAATGTAGCCGAATTTATTGTCTGGACCTCCAAATTTGTCCAGTTTGAGATAGTTCAGTATCAGTTCATTGGACTGGCCCAAACCGAGAATGGCTGCTCTGAACTGCCAACCTTCGGTGACGGGCATGCCGTCGTAGGTCAAGCCACTCAACCGAACCGCATTGGGCGAGGAATAATCACTGGTGGTGATGGCATAGAACTCTTGGAAATTCGTGTACGCCTCATAGGTACAACCTACCCCCGAACAATCCCAGTTTCCATCCTGGTCAGGGTCGAAGTTGGCGTCGTTCGGGTCGGCCGGGTCGAGGGTGAACCACGTGAATTCTGTGTCCGGACGGGCGAGGGTTCCACCGGCGCCGTCCTGCGACAAGGGAAGACAAGAATTCGTGTCCGTGTTGCAAGGGCCACCCGTTGCAACATCAATCCACACCACACGAATGTCAAGGTACGAACTGAAGTTGTCGTTGCTCTCGTTCCAGGCCATCTTGTACTCGTACCAATCGGGCAACATGTCGCCATCGGTGTCGTTATCGCTTGGGTTTGAACCGTACTTGAACACCTCACGACCATCGGAGTAATTGTAATCGGGGACGTGAGATACAACCGCCCCGTTGACCACTGTGGTGATGTACGTCCGGCTGTCCTCATCGCTGTCGTTGAGGTCAGGACGGGTTTGGTTATCGTACTCCATGAAGTTCGTGAACGGGAGGTTACCCACGCCGTTCTGAACCACCACGCCTGAAGGCGTGAAGACGCGTTCATCCCAGGACCCTTGAGCAGCCGGGATGTCGAAACTTGTCCGGTCGTACCAACCGTCGTGGTCACCGTCGTAATTGACGTCCCACGGATTGAGCGGGTTGGCAGCCCAGTGGTTTTCCGTTGTGATATCGTCCATGCCGAAAGTTGCGTAACAATATTCCCATCCGTCGGGTATACCATCACTGTCCGAATCCGGGTGCGTCGGGTCGGCGACGCCTCGAAGACTTCGGTTGAAGTTTTGATCTTCAAGAGAGTTGATTTTCGCCATGCGGTCCACCGATTCAGGGCCCTTCTTGACGAAATCTTGGTACAGGGCCTGTTGTGCTTGAAGCGTTGTAAAGCCGAGCTCTTCCTGATAGGCCGCCATGGCGTCTTCACCAAAGTCAATGATGCCTAAGTTGGCTGGAACGGTGTTGCGGGTGAGGAACTTCCCCCATGTTCTTGATTCCCATTCACGTAAATTGCTGAAGGATTCGTTGGCGTCAATCTCACCGTCGCCGTTGCAATCAAAACTGTCCTCATCGGAATCCAGATTGACATCGCCGTCAATGAGGGGGTTGATCGACCACCGGTTTTGGTCAAGGTCCCATGAAGTGAACCAATACTCGAAGCCGTCGTACATGCCATCGCCGTCGGTATCGGCGATGGTTGGGTCGGTCATGCCGAGCACAACTTCGATGAAGGCGTTGGGCGGTTCACCTTGTTGCCAGGCGTTGAAGTCGTTCAGCAAACGCTTCCCACGGGTTTCCTTGGAAATGAGGATGTTGAAAACGCGTTGAGCCTTTTCGGTTGGTTGTTGGAAATCGCCATCAACGTGCATGAGCGGGGCATCGCTGGGATGCTCCATGCCGTTATCGGGCTGTTCTGAAGCAAGAGCGAATTCTTGACGGTCAATGAGCCCGTCTTCATCCCCGTCAAAATCGCCATCACCAGCAACAAGCGGATTGAGCGTCCATGTTCCAGCGGTCACGTTCCATGAAGTGAAGAGCAGTTCAACACCGTCGAGCATTCCATCACCGTCCGTATCGACGTTGTTGGGGTCCGAGGTGTATCCCGTGAGATTGGTTTGGTTTTCAGTCAAGAAGTCACCAAAGGAAGACATGGTTGGAATGCCAGGCCATTGCTGCAAAGCGAAGGCCGTTCCAATGGTGGTAACGAACCACTGAGGAGAGGAACGATTGGCGTCCGTTTCCGAGAGCAGAGGCGAGATGACATTGTATTCTTCCCAGTTGGTCATCCCGTCATCGTCAGCATCTTGCCAACGGTCGGTGGAGTCCAACGGGTTCAGGGTCCAAGCATCATCAAGAAGGTCCCAACGGGCAAACCAAATCTCCCAGCCATCGGGCATACCATCGTCGTCTGTATCGGCGTTGAGCGGGTCTGCTGCACCTACGCTGTAGGAAGAAAGTCCGGCAGTGACCGAACCCGAGGCTCGGTCGGCGAACGTATCGTCTGGGGTGCCTTGGTCGCTGATGTGGTCAAAGAGACTGGTGTTGAAGCCGGAGGGAAGTTCAAGGCCGTCAAGGGTTTGATTGCCGTTGAACAGGTCAGAACGAATGTGATATTCGAGGTAGTTCACAAAGGCTTCATCCTGCGAAAGAACGCCGTCTCGGTTGATGTCATAACCATCACCGTCGGGGTTTTCAAACGCATCTGAACCGTTGAGTGGGTTGACGCCAACTCGGGAAGGGTCCCAAGAACACAGGCCCTTTGATTCCCAACCATCAGGGAGCGTATCGCCATCGGAGTCAACCAAATTCGGGTCTGCAACGGCCCAACTTTCTGCCGCCTCAGGAGATTCTCCGTACTCTTCGAGCAATTCACCGTTAACGGCCATCAATCGAACCACAGACCACTGGTATTCACACAGGTTTGGCAAGCCATCACCGTCTGCATCCCAGGAGGCGTCCTCTGCTCGCAGCGGGTCAAGACTCCAGTTGTTTCCGCCGGAGAAGGTGTCGCCCACCCAGCGTCGGTGTTCAATTTCCCATCCGTCGGGCATACCGTCGCCGTCCGAGTCGTGATTGGTGGGGTCGGTGGCATCGTCAACGTTCGCCATCGAAAGGTACGTTGCATTGGCAGCGGCTCCCTTGGCTTCATCGCAAACATAGACCATCTGAACCGTGTAATGGCACCAAAGGTTGCTCTGCTCGAAGAAGAAACCGTAGTATTCAGCGCCGTCACCAAGGCCATCGCCATCGGTATCACCCTCTCGTGGGTCGGTGGAGTTGTAGCCCTCGGGTGTGAGTTTCGTGTAGCGGAATTCATCGAGGTTGGTCCACAGTCGTTCAAGGCTCATGTCTCCTGACTGGTCAAGGTCAAGACCGTCTGCATCGTTGTCGTAAAGAGCATCCCACGGGTCGGTCGGGTCCAAACCATGAACCACTTCCCATCCGTCGGGCATGCCGTCAGCATCGGAATCGTTCGCCCCCGGGTCCATCAGCAGAAGGTTTGCGTATTGGCCGGGTGAGGCCGCACCGTAAACGGTGACATTTCCATCGCCCACCGAAGTTGCAATCGCTACGATTTCACCGGGCAAACGGGTTTGATCTTGAAGACCGTAAACCGCTGTGTAATCGCCAGCCAAGGCCCACAACCCCCATTCTGAACCCACAAGCAGTTCGTCACCCGTGGGGTGAATGGTGTGAATATTATTGGTCATTCGAGCGAGTTTTCCATCAACACCGGGATGGGTCATGAGCCCGCTGTGTTCGATGAAATCATCGTTGAGGTCCAACTTGTGAAGTCCAGACGGTGTGCCGAACCAGAGCGCTTGGGCGTTCGAAGCTGATGGCCCGTCAAGCACCATGTCCCTGACTTCAGCGGGATTGTCCGTGGAGCCCAGCGGCAAACTGCGTATCTGGTCCACATCGGTGGGAATAGGATTGGTTTCTGGCGTGAAGAAAAATCGCCATGAACCGCTTGTATCGTCCCGAGCGGACGGTGTATCGACGATGAACAATCCTCGGTCAG
>JASLVM010000018.1 GCA_030741355.1 Candidatus Poseidonia sp.
GGTTTCGTTGTTATCATTCGGTAATGCGTCTTCCTCATTATTGACACCATCGCCGTCGATATCATCATCACAAACATCACCGGTGCCATCGCCGTCCGTGTCTATTTGTTGGGCGTTGGGAGTATCAGGGCAGTTGTCATCGCCATTCACTACTCCATCTGCGTCATGGTCGTCGTTGATTGTATTGAGCACCATCACATTCTCAATTATGATATCGTTCACAGGTCGGTCATTTTGTCCTGTTTCTGTCTCAGAAATCGAATCAACCACTCCGAATCCAACAACCACCTTGCCAAATACAGTGTGCTGGCCATCCAACCACGAGGCTGTGTTGTTGTCCATGATGAAGAACTGAGACCCACCGGTATTGTCGGCCGAAGTTTTTGCCATAGAGAGCGAGTAAGGCTGGTGTGTTAGGTTGTTGTCTGCTTCGTCAGGAATTGAAAAAGAAGACACACTCGGACATTGTGCTTCTGTTGTTTGAGCCCCGTTGCAATAGCCCTGCCAACTTGCTGCGTGGCCTCCCGTTCCATCTCCATTTTCGAAATCCCCGCCTTGAATCATGAAACCATCAATCACGCGATGGAAGATGGTGTGGTCATAACACCCCATCGTTGCAAGAAGTTGGAAATTCATGGCCGTGATTGGACTTGCTGAATGATTCAATTCGAGCGTGATATTTCCAAGGTTTCCTCCCACCTCAAATACGACAAATTCTGCGGGTGTGAGGGTTCCGGTTGTTACACAGTCATTGTCGGTATAGTTGTAATCGAGATCAAGTATTCCGTTGTACTCACTTGATGCTGCATTTGGGGGAGGAAGGTTGTTGAGTTCTTGCACACTTACTGTGATATTCATTTGGATGAAATCGCCGATGGAGAATGAGGTCCAATTGACAGTAGCATCGAACGTCTCTTCTTGTCCTGCGCCGACCTCAAGGTACGGCGGGACAGTGGTGTCAAGATATTCAGATGGCATTTCAATACTGACATTCTCTACATACGCTGTTGGGTTTGACACCGTGCACTGGAAGGTGTAATTTTGAATTCCAATCGGGTCGGCTGGGGTGTGTGTTTCATCGCAAACCAATGAAACGGCTGCGCCAGAAACCTGGGCAGATGAGGGAAGGACAAACGAGAAGAGGCCAACACAGATGAGCAGTGTCAAAAATCGTTTCATGATTTTGGGTGGACTCGTGCATACAAAACCATTTCTGCTGAGAAGGGAAATAGAACGATGCCCTCAAACAGGTCGGGCCGTTCGGGGTAGACATGGGGTTGGACATGATTGGCCTGTTGGTCCACGTGCCGACCCTGAACCACCTGCTTTCCCTTTCTTGGGGTCAACTCAAAACCGGGATGGAGCGAGCAAGTTTACGGGAACATCGCCCCCTTCAGGACCCCAAATTAACCACGGCCTTTGCCATCGACGCTGAGGCCAACCTGCTGGATTGGATGGACGAACAATCGGTGGAGCATGAGCAGATCATCTCTCAGGCGCTCGCTGACCTCACCGGAGGTGCAGACGGATTACTGCATCTCATGGAGTGGGCCAGTCCAGGTCGCTGGGAAGTTTGGGAAGGGCGTGCTTTTCTCTACCTCGAAACGGCGACGGGCAAGGATGCAGAAGACATTGAGGACCTTTACACAGCAAGCACTTGGGATGAGACCAAACATCGTCTTCACGGTATCGCTGCCGAGGAGTTTTCTGAACGGGTGGTCATGGATTGGATGGAACGTCGCAAGGCCTTAGGTGAGACATTGGATGAGGCGATGGACCCGAAAATCGTCCCCACCTTTGAGGCCCACACACGAGCTGCGAAAACCCTGGTTCACACCGTCAATCGGGCCGTGAACGAAGAAGACCTGCAACTCATCATTGGAAGGGAGCATCTCGAGGCCACCAGATGGGGTCATGGCGACTGGAACCTTTCCACCTTTTTGCAATCCCAGTAAGCGTTGGGTTCAAAATCCACCTTGCACGCCCTCAGCATGATGTCCGACGAGACGCCCGAAGAAGCGCCTGTTGACGACACCGTTCCGGTGGAGGAGGCGATCACTGAGGAAGCACCTTCTGAGGAGGTGGCTGAAGAGCCTGAAGAAGAGCGAGACCCGCTTGAAGTGGCGCTTGAGCGAGCCGAATTCGCCGAGAAGGAAATCGCCTACAAAGAAGCGGAGATTCAGAACGTTCGCAAGCGAATGATGGGTGAAAAAGCCGAGCTCATTCAGTACGGCGGCATGGGACTCGCTCGTCGCATGTTGACCATTCTGGGCGATGTCGACCGCGCCATGACCGGTATTGAGGAAGACGACCAGTCGCCAGTCGCTCAGGGCCTTCGCCTCTTGCGCAACAAGATGTGGCATGAACTCCAAGCCGACGGCGTTGCCCACATCGAAGCGAAAGGTGCAGTGTTTGACCCTTCGAAGATGGAAGCCATCACCACGATTCCTCCAAGCGAAGCCTATCCCAACGGGACGGTTGTTGATGTCTTGGAGCAGGGCTACATGTACAAGTCCAAGGTCATCCTCGTCGCTCGTGTCGTCGTTGCTTCCGAGTGATGCTCAACCGGCGTGAACACCGGTCTCAAAGGTTGAACAACGAAACATCGCGTCGTTTTCAATCAACCACTCGATCACAGCAGCAGGGACGCTCGTTCGGAGGACTTCCCGGGTTGCCTCATCGTCCATGACGGTTGAAAGCATGCGAACGGTTTGCCGGACCCTCCATCCCTCAAGGGTTTCTCGCTCACTGAGCGGCACTTCATGCACGTCCCACTCTGCCGCTCGATAGAGGTCCATCGTGGGGCCGTCGGAGGTCACGAGTGTTCCCGTGCCGTGGGTTTTGCTGGCGTGTTCCACCCAGTTCGGTGGGTCGTTGATGTCTTCAATTTGAACCACGGTCATGTCGATGCCCTGCTCGGTAGCCCAGGCTTCCACCATGGCCTGTCGTTCATCGGCCGTCCACGGATTGTTGGCTTCCCAGCCTGCTTGGGCTGAACCGATGGCGACCACCACTTCCCCTCCGTTGGCGTAGGCAACGGCTGCCTTGACCAAACCGGCATGACCCAAGTGAAAGGGTTGGAACCGTCCCAGAACGATGCAACGGTTCATGGCCTCGCCTCAACTGAAGTAGGATTCAACATCGACCTCTTTGAGTTCAACGCCAAATTCACGAAAACAGGCCAACATGCGCTTGCATCCCTCAATCATCTCCTCAACCGGGGTCTCACCCATGGAGCCGACACGGAACATCTTGCCCTTGAGGTGGTCCTGTGCGCCGATCACCTGCGTGTCATAGCGCTCCTTGAGAGCGGTGCGCCATGCGTCATCAATCCCTTCCGGGTAGAGAATCGCAGTGACCGAATTGCTCCGCTGTCCATCGTCAGCCAACAGCCCAAACCCGAGGTCGGTGAACAGGGCACGCACCCCGCTCGCCATTTTTTCGCATCGTGCCCATCGCCCCTCATTCGTCTCTTCCTTGAGGTAAGCCAGGGCTTCACCCCAGCCCATGGCCAAATTGATGGCGGGCGTCCAAGGTGTTTGGTCATCGTCGCCTTTTTTCAGGGCTGAAATCATGTCAAGATAGTAGCGAGGGTTGGCGTCGCCCTGCTGATGAATGGCCTTGATGCGCTCCACCCCGTGTTCGTTGATGGCGATAGCGGCGATACCTGAAGGCCCCGCCGTGCACTTTTGGGCGCCCATGACCACGGCTTCTGCTTTCCACTTGGCTGGATGCACGGGCATACCGCCCACAGAGGTGATGCCGTCAAGGATGAAGGACACGTTGTGGCGTTCGCACATCTCAGCGATGGCCTCAGCGTCCTGTGTAATGCCGCTGCTGGTTTCGTTGTGACAAATGAGGAGGGCTTCGTAGCAACCACGCTCGAGTTGCTGTTCAAGTTCGTAGAGGTCAAAGGAGCGCCCCCACTCGTACTGGAGGTGTTTGACGTTGCAAAATTGGCGGCAAATGTCGGCCACTCGCTCACCGAATTTTCCATTGGTTGGGACGAGGACGAGATCGTTGTTTCGAAAACGGTTGGCGATGACCATTTCCATCGCAGCCGTGCCGCTTCCGGAGACGACGACGACCTTGTAGCCGTCTTCGCCGGTCCATGACTCAGATTTCATTTCGGGGGATGACGGAGAGAGGTTGAAGGCGTACCTCAAGCCGGAATTGAGTTTCGCCATCACCTGTCGAAATTCTGCGCCACGGGCGGTCATGACGGGCGTGGCCATGGCTTGCAAACAGGCCTCACTCATACGAACGGGGCCGGGGACAAGGAAGCAGTCGCCGCTGTGGGCCATGAAATATGGTGGTGATGGCGGTCTTTGAAGTGCATGCTTGAACCACCTCTCTCAAGGCCTGTTCCAAGCGTTGGACTGATAGGGAAGGGCATGGACCCCGAACCATGCTCCGTGTGGGTTTGGCCATGCTTCAGGGTGCTCGTCACGAGCATGCTGAAGCCCTGCGCGGTGCGGCCAAAGAACTCAGCCTTGAGGTTGAGATTGTTGAGTGCCGTCGAGCTGACCATGTTGACGGGTCGCTTCATGCATTGGTTCTGCCCGGTGGTGAATCCACCACCATGCGCATCGCCAGTCGCTACGAATCCTTGCTCGACGCCTTGTTTGAATGGATGGACAGCCATCCCGAACGCCCGGTTTTGGGGACCTGTGCCGGGGCTATTCTGCTGGCATCACCCGACGAAGGACGTTCGCCTTACCTTGCGGCCGGTATCGCTCGAAATGCATGGGGTCGTCAGCGAGAATCTTTCGAGGCCGTGGTCGATGTCAGTCTTGATGTCCCCGAAGCCACCTATCAGAAAACCGAGCCCGCAGGGCGCGACCGCTTTGCCCACCAACCCCTGGAAGTGGCTTCTCAAGCGGCATCTGCTCTTGGCGAGGGATTTCCTGGTGTGTTCATTCGAGCGCCACGCTTTGACCAAGAATCGGTGGGCTGCACCCCCGTGGTTCATCTTGGCCAGGAGGTCGTGGGTGTGCTTGACGGCAAGAAACTCGGCGTGACGTTCCATCCCGAACTGACGCTTGACCGTCGTTTTCATCGATGGTTGCTCCATGAAGCCAACACCATGTCGGAGGGAGCATGATGCGAACGTTGCCCATGGCCACCGAAGTTTTGCCCGCTGAAGAGGGCGAGGCAGAGGGGTGTGTTCAGTGCCAACAAGGCAGCAAATTGGTGCTCTTCGTCACCGGGAAATGCCATTGGGGTTGCGATTACTGCCCGCTTTCGGAAAACCGACGCGAAACACCCGATATGTTTGCGAACGAACGGCGTTGCACCTCATGGGAAGAAGTCGTTGAAGAAGGCCATGCGATGCAGGCGACCGGCACCGGCATCACCGGTGGGGACCCGATGTTGGACCTCGAAAAGACCCTGGAGGCGGTTCGTCAACTCAAGGCCGCCTTCGGTCCTGAGCATCACATTCACGCCTACACTTCCATTCCGTTTGACCCGAACCGAGCCGCTGATTTCGGCGCTGCTGGGCTTGATGAAATTCGCTTCCACCTCCTCGACGGAACGACCACGAAATATCGAGCCACCATGGAAGCTTGTGCTCAGCACGGCATTGAAGTCGGCGTCGAACTTCCTTGTGAACCCGACAAGGAGGCCCAACTCTTCTCGCTCCTCGACGAGTTAGCCACCGTTCCTGTCTCGTTTCTCAACCTCAACGAACTAGAGATCACGGTGGGGAACCAAGAGAACATGGACGTGCGTGGATTCAACCTGAGCGGCGGTATCACGGCGGCCGCTGAGGGTTCTGCCGAACTCGCTGTACGCCTCAAAGAAGCGGCTGCAGACAAGCCGTATCACCTGAAATTCTGCACGGCGAAATACAAGGATGCGGGTCAACTTCGCAACCGATTCAAGCGTCGAGGCCAAGCGACACTCCGTCCTTACGAGGTGCTCAGCGACGATGACACCGTACTTTTCGGCGCCATTCCCACCTCGCTTGAAGACGCACAGGATGACATGTCGGAACTCAAAGCCGAACTCGGCATGGCCGAGGGTTGGCTTCGTTACGATGCGGGTCACCAACGCATTGAACTCCCGCTCTCGCTGGCCGAGGATTTGGCCGAAGTTCTCGAGGTCCCCGTGCTCCTTGTTGAGGTCCACCCAACCCATGAACGGCTTGAGGTTGGCGTGGTCCATCTGAACGACCACCGTTGAACACGGTATGGCTTATACCCGTGGGGCGGGTCGGCGGTTTACCTAGGGGCTCGTGGTCTAGGGGTTATGACGTCGCCTTCACATGGCGAAGATCGCCGGTTCAATTCCGGCCGAGCCCACTTCACAAGTTGACAAGGCCGATTTGAACCGTCATGAACATCCTGCTTCTTCTCGTGTAGTTCATTGACGCAGGTTCAATTCCGGCCGAGCCCACCAATTCATTCTTGGGCTACATTCTTCAACGACCAGCGCTCAGTTCTCTGTATGGGCCTGCTTGACCAAGCCGATTGGGGTGTCTTCAAGCAGAAAGACACGTGGCAGGCTTTTGCCATTGCCGTCGTGATGTTCGGTGCGATTTCCTTCGCCGCACTCTCCATGTTTGACAGCATGGACGAGTTGTTCCAGTCCGACGCAGAACCGGCTCCTATTCCCAACATCGTTTACGAATCGCTCAACAGAGACGTAGAAGCAGGTTTTGTTAACGAAACGGGTTGGTTCAACCTCGACGACCACCGTGGAAGTATCATCATTCTTGATTTGATGGCCAGGGATTGCAGCAATTGCCACCTTGTTCAAGAACACATTGAGGAGGAAATGGAGGATTGGCATGCCACGGCCAATGCCTCGGGCAAGTCGCTCAAAATCTTCGCATACGGTGCTTGGTACGACGAGTCGGTCGAATACCTCAACCAGAGCAGCGGTGCATACACGGTCCCCCTTTACCCCACGGGTTACGGTTCTGTCGAAGCGGCCGTGCTTGAAGACGGCTCCACCACCGACCCCGTTCGCTTGTTCACCACGGGCGGCACGGGTCAGATTCCCGTCGTGCTTATCCTCGACGAAGAGGGGTACATCATCGCCCAGCAAGCGACCGGCACACCCATCGACGGATGGGCCAAATTTGACGGCGTCCTCGAAACGGCGCTGACCGAAGACATTTCCGAAACCTTCGATTCTAGAATCGGCTGGGAGGAGCCCGAAACCTCCTTCACAGCAGTGTTTGTTTTGGGGCTCATCCTTTCCATTCTCGTCTACTTCTCCCCCTGTGCTTTCCCGGTGCTTCCCGGTTTCATCTCCTACTATCTCTCGTTGGGTGCCCGTGAAGATGAGCTGATTGAGCAAGGGAAACTCAAGACTCGCATGCCGAGTTCCTTCAACATCGGTGTGCTTTCCGGCCTCGGCATGTGGACCTTCTTCGGTATCATCGGTATCGTGGCTCTCTTGATGGGTGAAGCCTTTGCAAGTTCTGGCATCATCCACTCCATTGCCATCTTCATCGCCCTGTTGCTCATCGTGCTCGGTTCGATGATGCTGCTCGGTATCACCTCACACGTGATGGGCTTCGTCCAAAAACTGGTCGACAAATACAGCACCACCGAGGCCGACGAGACGTTCACGCCTCGCCGCAACATGTACCTCTACGGTATTGGCTACGCAGCGGCCTCGATTGACTGCACGGCTGCTGCAGTGCTTCCCTTCGTCATTTTCCTCAGCACCCTCGGCACGACCGCCATCGGGTTCGGTGTGGCTGGCCTCATGGTCGGCCTCCTCATTTTGATGATCGCCGTCACCATGCTCGTGGGCATGGGCCGCCAGGTCATGATCAACTTCTTGCGCCGAGCCACCGGCCACATCAAGATGATCGGTTCGTGGATGATGATCATGGCCGGTGTCGGGTTGACCATCTACCTGACCAACGCCGAAGCGGTGAACGCTTTGTTCAGTTGAGTGCAGGCCGAATCCAGCCGTACCAGAGGCCAAAGGCCAGCGCCGTTCCTGAAATGCCGTCGAAGACGTAGTGCTGTTTGATGAGGGCGGTCGAGGCGACCAACAGGGCACACGAGACCCAAACGACCACACTGAGTGGTCGCGTCCATGTGCCGTTTTCCATCGCTACAAACCTGACAAAGAAAACGACCAAAATACTGAGCAGGACGTGAATCGACGGCCAAGCGTTGTAGGGTGCATCGGCATCGTGCAAAGCACTCATCATCCAACCAAGCAGTCCCTCAGCACCGTAGGCTTGAGAGCGAAGTTCAATCTCGACGGGGAAAAGAAGGAAGATGGCAAAGGCAATCCACGCTGAGACGATGAGTCGTTGGAAGAAGAGCAAGCCATGTTGGCGATGCTTGGATGAAGCACCCACCCAGGCAGCCCATGGGAAGTAGAGGTAGAACGAATAATACGGAATCACCATCCATGCAACAAACGGTAGTTCCCAGTCAAGCGCCATCTCGACCTTCAGCGTACTCGTTCCCCTCCATGCAGAGAACCGATTGATGAGCCCGTAGGGGAGAGCACCCAGCACAAGGAACAACGAGAGAAGAAAAGACCCGTACTTCAATCGGGACCACTCGTCTCGATTGGGCCACCAGCGTTCAATGAGAGGCCAATCATTCATCGACACTTTCGCCACGCCCTTGGGAGTCTACGATGAGGTCCTTCCAATGAATGATGCGGTCGGAGAGGGTATTCGCCTCTTCAAGGTCGTGGGTTACATGGAGGGCGGTGATGTTTCGTTTTTTCAGATGAGTTCGGGTCATGGCTGCCAACGCCAACCTTCGTTTAACGTCAACCGAGGCAAACGGCTCATCGAGCATCATGACCTTTGGCTCTTGCATCAAGGCTCGTCCAAAAGCAACCCTTTGTGCTTCCCCTCCAGAAAGCCCGGCCACGCCTCGTAGTTCAAAACCCTCCAAACCGATGGCGTCCAACACCTCGTGAATTCGTTCCTTTTTCTGCGCCTTTGATACGTTTGTATCCGCTCCCAGGGCCATGTTTTGGGAGACGTTTAGGTGAGGGTATAGCACCGGTTGCTGAAACAACATCGTGATGTCGGGGTGAATGGTGGCGTTTTGTAATTCTTCATCATCGAGGATTCTCACGCCCTTCTCCAACCGTTCAAGCCCACAACACGCTCGCAGTAGTGTGGTCTTCCCGCATCCGCTCGGCCCAAGAATGGAAACGATTTCTCCAGCGTCCACGCGGAGGTCCAAGCTTTCAAACACCAACCATTGTCCCAAGCGCACAGCGCCTTTTTGTAATTCAAACATCATGTCTTGACCTCCATGCACGTGCACGTTCATTGATGGAAAGCACCAGCAGCGTGACCAGCATCAATATGGTCGCCAACGCCATGGCCGTGGGGAACACATACGGGTCAAATTTCGGCCGAGAGGCCACTTGGTCGACAAGGATAGAGAGGGAATCCCATGAACCAACACGCACGACCAAGAAGGAGGCGCCGAATTCGCCCATCGAAAAAGCAAGGCACAACGAGGCAGCCATGGTCGCTGGAACGACCAAAAATGCCCCTCGTGAATGCCACCAGAAACTCATCTTGCTCATCGGTAAAAGCGAGGCCTGTTCTGCGAAGATGGGGTCAATGCGTTCGATGGCCGGCACCATCAATCGTATGACAAAGGGCAGCACCAACATCACGTGGGGTACAGCAGGAAGGTAGGGGAAAGAAAACATCTCTGGGAACCACTGCAGAATACCTGCGACCATGCCCAATCCTACCATGACGGCCGACATGGACAAGGGGAGCATGCACAAGGAATCCAACACCCCTGCCGTTCGCTCAAATCCTTGTTGACGCAATCTAACCAAACATGAGGCCACCGCATATCCAAGGGGGAGCGCTACCAACAGCGCGATAAAAGCATACGACAGTGAATTTGTCAACGCATCCATCAAAGGGACCGTTGAGAAATCTCCATTCCAGGCTCTTCGCCACCCCTCAAAGGTCCACTGAGATGTAGCCCCGTTTCCTCCAACATTCCGGACCCTAAACGAGGCAAGAACCACTGAGAGAAGGGGAGCGAGTAACATGACCAGGATGCCGTTGACAAACCAATTCCATTTGCGTGATGCCGGCCCGTGGCGTTCCCTGTTTCGTCCTTCATGGTGCATCGCTAAGACTTGGCTGTGGCGTCGTTCGAAGCGGCCAGCCAAGATCAACATGACCAACATCAGGAGCATCTGGAAGGTGGCGATGGCCAGAACAGCCAAGCTTGTCTCGATACGATAGCCTGGTATGCCCGCCGTCCCTCCCATTTCACCGAGGAGCGATTCAAGGGTGTTGGAGGATGGTGCCAACCACTTCACCAGGGCGAAGGAAGTGAAACTGAAGAAAAACGTGTACGTGGCAGCCACCAAGGTGGCCGGGCCAAGGACCGGCAACCAGAGATGTCGTACTCGACCAAAGGCGGTCTGGCCGGTTGGAAGGAGAGCAAGTTGCTCCTCCCAAGTGGGGTCCAATTGTGCAACAACGGGTTCGACAAAGCGAATCATCAGCGAGAGGTTGAACCACACGTGAGCGACGACAAGCGCGATGAAATGGCCGGGGTGTTGCCATCCCGTTGCCGTGGAAATGAACCCAATCACGCCTGATTCTCCCCTGAGGTCAAGGCCCATGCTGTGCAACAAGCCACCCGGCGAAATCAAAGCCAAGAAGCCCACGGCGGCCACGACCGGTGGGGTTACGAAGGGCAGGAAGAGCAGGGCCCGTTTCAATTGGATGTTGCGCCATTGGTAGCGGCCAAACGCCCAAGCAAGCGGGAGGCCGATGAGGACGGTCAGGCCGGTTGAAGCGGCGGCTTCCAACAGGGAAAACCGAAACGCCTCCATGGCGCCGGGCTGGTCTTGCACGGTGGTCAAGGCCCCAAGGGGAGTGATGCCCGTCACCGCCCACAGCCGAAGCAGGGCCAACGTGATTGGAAACAGCCCCAATCCAATGACAAAAACCACAGCCATCCATTGGACGAGGGGCACGCCAGCAAATCTGGCCTTCCATTCAAGCGACACGGAACTCACAACTCAGTGGCTCTTTTCCAATCAGAAATCCACGCTTCCATCTCATCCGCTATGCGTTCGTTGCTGATTTCAGCGTTCAGCGTCGGTTCGTCGGTGTGGTAAGCATAGCCGTCGGTTTCGGGCCAGGTTGCATTGACGAGTACCGATTTCATCAGGTTGTTCTCGGGCATGTTCCGGTTCACTTCCTCCGAGAGCAGATAAGCGATGAAAGCGTTCGCAGCGCTCATCTCTGTTGCCCCGTTGATCACGCCGGCGTATTCGACCTGATGGAAGGTTGAGCGCTCAAGCGTCAACGATGTTGATTTGGTCCAGTTGCCGCTGTAGAAGGCTTCTACGCCAGGTGAATGACAATACGATACCGTCAGAGCAGCATCGCCCAAGTGGCCTTCCACCCATTCACCGTAGCCACCGCTGTAGTGAATCTCGTAGGCTTCGGTCCATCCAGAAGTGAAGATGGCTCCGTTCTCTGCCATCGCTTTCCACCAATCAAAAGCGTCGGTGGTGTTGTCGTCATCATGTTCGAAATAATCGATGGTCGCCGACATGAAGGCTCTTCCCGGAGATGATGTGACCGGTGATGGAAAAGCCGTCAAGCCGGACCATGCCGGTTCAGTGAGGTTCCACAGAGAAGTCGGCACGGTTAGGTTCGTACCGTCAACGCGTGTTTCATCGTAATTCAAACAGACATCACCTCGGTCAAACGGGACGGCGTACGGTCCATCGTAGGGCTGCAGGGCCGTGGTTGAGATGCCGGAAACATTGGCTGCATGCGGCTGAAGAAGGCAGTAGTTCAGGGCTGTTTGCAGATAGGTGTTGTCGAGGCCGATGGCCAAATCGGCTTGTTGGGCTTGCTGAGTTTGAAGTAACTGCTCCAGAATACCTCCGGAATCATCCACTGTAATGAGTTCAACTTCGTACCCTGTTTCGTTTTCGAACGCCCCCATCATCTCTTCGGAAAACGCAGCGATATCGTAGGTGAGGATGCGAAGGGCACCATCAGATGTTCTTCCTGCGTCGAGGATGACGCATGTTCCATCTTCATCAACGGTGATGGGATCTAAAACCTCAATGCAACCGCTCAAGGGGGCACTGAACAAAATCAACATGACGAACGTGAACAGCCGCATTCACATCACTCCGTGTTCATGGCGTCAATGATGGCATGGGCTCTGTCCACGAGGTCCATGGGATTCGGCCCGAGGATGTAGAGTGAGGGTTCCCAACCGAAGGCGCCTTCGTCAAGAATGATGTCGAGCCGACCTTCATGCGGTTGGAGTTCCCCTTTGGAAGCGTAGCCGAGTTTGTAGTCAAGTTCGTCAGAGATGTAATTGATGTCACCTTGGTCGACCATCCCGTCCAAAGTGGGTGGTTTGAGGTTGAGGACAGCGACCTTCTCGCCATCCACGGCTTTGGCTTGCAGGAGTATGTTGGCAAGATGGGTTGAGGCGCCGAATTCGGGAGATTCGTGCCTTCGCAAAACACGGTCGACAAGGGTCATCCGGCCGGGGTAGGCGGCGACTTGGTCGCTTGAGGAAGCGTCGGCCATGCAGGTGGCGATGTTCATGCCAACCGCTGGCATGTAGGTCTGCAAGCGTCGCAAGTCAAGTCGCCCGGTCGCCCATTCCAGGCGGCGAAGCAAGGCCTTCGAGGATTGGTCCTCGTCAAGGTCCATGCCCGTGAGCGTTTTGTCGTACCGTAGGGTTTGGCTTCCACCAAATTGGAGCTCAAACACCAATCGCTGGCGAATCACAGAGGCATCCGAACCGAACTGGGCGAGGGATTGAGCCAATTCTCGTGCCCATCCATCGATGGTGTTTTCATCAGCCGTTGCGTTCAGACCAACAACCGATTTCGTAATGAGTCGCGATACGGTGCTTTGGGTTGACCCGGTGGCTTTTGCGATTTGCATCTGTGTCCATCCAATAGAGCGCAGTTCTTTGGCAAGTTGTTGATGCAATCGGTCCAGCCACTTGCCTCCAATGTGTCCAAGCATGACCTCTCCAAAGGGTCTCGTCTATTCAAACTTGCTCAAGAATTATGCACATTGAATGGTCGATTTTTACTTTCGAGCACCTTGGGCGACAAGAAAAAGCCAACATTTTACCTATTTTTTGTGAAGAGATCTCGGTGCAAATTTCAACTTCGAATTGAGTTAAATTTTTTGAAATGCCTCCATTTATCGGTGGAAATTCTATCTTGAATTTCCTTTCTGTTGTCCTTTTATTCATCATGGGTTAACAATATTCAACTTTGATTGACTTGCGCCGAATCCTTGCATTTATCCTTGTATTCCAACCATACACATACTCATAAGCGGTACGCGAGACCCACACTACGAGGGAGATGGAGACTGCAGCGTTCATTGACGAAGTAGCCCAGCGAATTGCGGGCTATCTCGCTTCAAAAGACGAAAATGGGCGCGTCAATCCTTCGGCCAGTCTTGACACGATGCGACGAACCCTCGACATCCAACTGCCTCTTGAGGGCCATGGATTGGACGCCGTGTTGGACGACTTGGACGTCTTCATCGCAAACAGCGTCAAAACGCACAGGTCCGAGTTCATGAATCCTCTCTGGGGTGGATTGTCGCTCCCCGCCTTCGCTGGTGAGATGATCGCCTCCATGACCAACAATTCGATGTACACCTACGAGCTGTCTCCCATCGCCACCGTCATTGAGCAAACCATCCTCCGTCGCATGTGTGAGATGGTTGGGTTTTCAGACGGTTTTGGAACGCTTACCACCGGGGGCTCCAACGGAAACATGCTCGGCATGTTGTGTGCACGTGAACACCAACTGGTCGGGTCAACCAAAACCGGTTTTGACGGACGAAAATCCGTCATCTTCGTGTCAGCCGAAGCCCACTATTCCGTTCTGATGGCTGCGAACGTCATTGGTATTGGCCACCAAAACATCATCAAAGTGCAATGCGATGCTGACGGGCGAATGTTACCCAATCGTCTTGAGGAAGAAATCACCTTTGCTCGCCAAGAGGGTTTTTCTCCGCTTTGTGTGGTGGCGACAGCAGCAACAACGGTCCGAGGTGCGTACGATGACCTCGAGGCCTTGGCAACGATTGCTCATCGGGAGAACCTCTGGCTGCATGTCGATGCTGCTTGGGGCGGTACCTGTCTGTTTTCCAATGAACATCGTCGTTTGATGGACGGTGTCTCCAAGGCCGATAGCGTGTGTTGGGACGCTCACAAAATGATGGGTGTTCCGCTGATTTGCAGTGCTTTTTTGGTCAAAAATCCCACCGTACTGCGTCGCCTTTGCGACCACACCAACGTTGCGCACTATCTCTTCCACAGTGAAGCGGAACTCGATGACCTCGGCCGCTATTCCTTGCAATGCGCTCGTCGGAACGATGCCCTCAAACTTTGGTTGGAATGGCGATCTCGTGGTGATGCGGGGTGGGCCCGAATGGTCGATAATCGCATGGCAGATGCCGACTATTTGGAAGATAAAATCAACGCGCATCCCTCTCTTGAGATGATGTCCTCTCGGATGTGGACCAACGTTTGTTTCCGATACAAAACCGAAGGCGCTTCGTTTGACTTGAACGAACTCAACACCGAAATCCGCAATCGCTTGATTCAGGAAGGTTCCTTCATGGTCAGCCGTTCCAACATCGGTGAAGATGTCATTCTCCGCATGGTGGTGGTGAATCAAAACATCAACCGCGAGACACTCGACCGTTTCCTTGACCGCGTCATTCATCACGGCGAGGAGATTTGTCGGGGCCTCCCTTCGAAGAGCAATCCTTGAACCGATGTTTATGGAGTCCATTGAACTGGACAGCATCATGACCGACGCCCCACCCGTTCGAACGGCGCTTTTTGAGGAGCATTTGGCCTTGGATGCCAACATGGTTGATTTCCACGGATTTGAACTGCCCATCTGGTATTCCAACATCAAGGAAGAACACTTGGCGACAAGGTCCGGAGCCGGTCTCTTCGATGTCTCGCACATGGGCTCATTCCGGTTTTCAGGCCCGGATGTTCGGGCATGGCTGGAATCCATCGCCACCCAAAGGGTGACGGGCATTGAGCCACCTCGCTGTGCGTACACGCATTTTCTCGACGATGACGGCTTTTTGATCGATGACATGATTTTCGCCGTGGTCAGTGAAACAGAAATTTTGGGCGTACCCAACGCATCCATGATCGACGTGATGTGGTCCTGGTTCACCAAACACCTCCCCAGCGATGGCTCAGTCGTGATAGAGAACCTCTCCCCCGAGACGTCCATCATGGCGCTCCAAGGGCCCCATGCGAGGCAGATTTTGGATGCGGCCATGGGTGATGGTCAACACGTTGGTCGATTCAAATGGCGCCCACTGACAGAAAACAGCCTCGGCACAACCGGCTGGATTCAGGGGACGGGTTACACCGGCGAGGCCGGTTACGAAATTTTCGTCCCCAACGACGAGGCACCCGCCTTGTGGCGAGCCTTGGTGGCCAACGGGGCCACCCCGGTCGGTTTGGGTGCTCGAGATACCCTGCGATTGGAGAAGGGTTACCTTCTTTCAGGTGTTGACTTCTGTTCCCCGGCTCTTTCGGAAGAGGATGACGGGTTCCTTTCTCGTGATTCCTGGGAAACCAATGTCCCGTTCGGGCTTGATTTGAATCACGACTTCATCGGCAAACACCGCGTGGTCGGTCACGACCCCGCCGATGAGCGTTGGTGGGGCGTCAAATACGTCGAGAAGGGCCCGCTGCCACGTCCCGGAAAAGAGGTCACCTCTCTGGACGGTGAACCCATTGGTCGCCTATCATCGGGAGCTCCCTCACCAAGCCTCAACAACCTCGGAATTGGCATTGGTTACCTCGCCAACGTCAAGGAAGGTGACGAGGTAATGGTGGTCGCCAGTCCCAGGAAGTCGGTACGGGCTGTCGTGGTGCGCCCACCCTTCTACTGAATCACGGCAAAGACCTCGGCCATCGCCTTCAGCCATCGTTGGCGTTCCCTCTCCCCGCTGGCCGACATCTCAACCACTCGGTCCTTGAGGTTGAGCAACGCCATCCCAACACTCTCCTCATCACCCCAAGGTGCAGCCATGCCGATTCCCTCGGTGTTGGCGAGGTCGCCCATCAAACAGTCATCATTCACCACGCTGGGAATGCCTTGTGCAGCAGCGTCAAACATCTTCACAGGAAGGGCACCTTGGAGGATGTTACCACGTAGGGGGGAGTACATGGCGTACATCACATCCACTTCCGCCAATAACTCGGGGAGTTCGTCATGCGCAAAGGCCCCACTCACTTCGGCCTCGAGGTGTCCTGCCTCAACCTCCTCCATGAGCATCATGCGAACTTTCGCCGCCACCGTGCCGTCGCCAGCCACTCGGAGTTTGGGACGGTGATGGGGTTGCAGCGACTTGACCGCTTCCACCAGCAGTTGAAAGGCCTTCATGTCTCGAACCCTTCCGATGTATCCAACGGTCCAGGTGTCGTTTGGTGCGGTTTTTGTTGGTCCAAACGGTGGCATTGGGCGGTTTTCTACGGCATGCCCCTCCAAGCCATGATGATGGAGCCATTCCAGGAATCCACGGGGTTGACCTTCGTTGATTTGTGCGCTCGAGGTGATGATGGTCTCGGCTTCTTTGGCTCGACTGAGCATTCGTTTTTTCATCTGCCCGCTCAATCCGGCACGCAGTCGCGATTGTGGTGCTGCGTACCGAACCCATGTGTGTTGAAGGTCGTGCATGTCAAACACGAACGGGATGCTGTTTGAGGTCTTGAGGGCGCATCCCACGCGGAGGGTATCGGCATCGTGGCAATACACCAGCGCCGGTGGTTCGTTTGCCAGCGTACGGATCACCTTTCGTTGGAATCGGCGTATGCCTCGATAGGTACTGAGTGTTCCACCGTAGGCAACCGGGCCGAGTCGATATCGCATGATGCGAACGCCGTGATGGTTTTCGCTCAGAGGGTGTTGTTCTTCCCGGTCAAAGGCATGAACGGTCACGCTGTAGCCGGCTTCTTGCATCCAACGAGCATGACGCAACACCCGGGGGTCCGGCGCACACGCGTTGGTCACCACCATCGCCACCCGGACCATGGTTGACGCAGAGCCTTTCTTGTCATAGGCTGTTCCCTTTTGTCAAGTGGAGTGAAGCAATTCATTATGAGCGGAGCGCGTATGGATTTTCACATACCCAACCGCGTGGAGTGTGTTCGTCATGGTCGACCAATTACCCAATCGAGGCCGAGAATCGGAAATGCTGCAGGAAATGGGCCTTCAGTCCATGGAAGATTTGTTTTCAGACATTCCTAGCGATGTTCGCTTCAAAGGCGCCCTACCACTGCCAGGCCCCCAATCCGAAGAAGAGATTCTTCATGACGCTCGTCGCCTTCTCGGGTCCAACACGGCCATGGGAAGTCGACCTTCCTTCCTCGGTGCCGGGTTGTATCGGAACTATGTGCCAGCGTCGGTGTTTCAACTGGTGACCCGTGGTGAATTTTTGACAGCCTACACGCCCTATCAACCCGAGGTCAGCCAAGGCATGTTGCAGGCCATGTGGGAATTCCAGACCCTCATTTCGGAACTGGTTGGTCTGCCCATCGCCAACCTCTCGCTGTACGACGGTTCGACCGCTGCTGCTGAAGCCTTGACCTGTGCGGTTCGTGTTCACAACCGGAAAGCCAGTCAACCCGATACGGTGTATGTTTCCGCTCTCACGCCCCCTGACAAACTCTCCGTCATGCAGAATTATTGTCAAGGTGCTGAAATCGATATCCGTTTCATCGCCCACAAGGAAGACGGAAGTTTGGACCTCGAAGCCCTCAAGGCTGCTGCTGGTTCATGCGGCGTCTATCTTGAACAACCCAACCCGTTGGGGGTTTTGGACGAGGGTTTGACCACGGTGAAGGAGATCATCGGCTCCAACACGGCGCTCATCGTCGGAGTTCAACCTGTGTCTCTTGGTGTTGTGGAAGCACCCGGCCATTACGGTGCAGACATTGTGGTGGGTGAAGGACAACCTCTAGGAAGCCCCGTCACCGGTGGCGGCCCGCTCTACGGTATCTTCGCTTGCACCAAGCCCTACCTCCGATTGATGCCGGGTCGTATCGTCGGTCGTTCAATTGACGTTGACGGAAAAGAAGCCTACTGTCTGACCCTTTCGACCCGTGAACAGCACATCCGTCGACATCGTGCCACCTCCAACATCTGCACCAATGAAACCCTCATCGCGCTCATGGGAGCGATGCACATGGCGCTTCTCGGTCCAGACGGGCTGCGTGATTTAGCTCACCGAAACATGATGGCGTGCCAAAAAGCCAAGGAGGTTTTGTCGGAGACGCCCGGTGTACGGGTGGTCCACGACGCTCACCATTTCAACGAATTTGCCATTGAGGTCCAAGGCTCTGCAGCAGACTGTTTGGCCTACCTTGACAGCAACGGTATCATCGGTGGCTTGGACCTTGGACGCTGGTACGAAGGCACGACCAACCAAATCTTGGTCACCGCTACCGACCAAACGACGCTTCTCGAGATTGAAGCCCTCTCGGCTCAATTGGCGATGTGGTCGTCCCACTCGGGGGTGAACGCATGAGTCATCTGTTCAACCACAACGGCGCTGAAAACACAGGATACAGTCAACCTGCACCGCTTTCAAGCGACGCTGAGCCGGTTGTGCCAAAAGGACTGATTCGCAAAGCATCCGCTCGCTGGCCTCGTCTTTCTGAGCCCGAAATGGTACGCCACTACACCTGGCTCTCAAAGCGAAACTTCGGTATTGATACTGGATTCTACCCACTCGGTTCCTGCACCATGAAGCACAACCCAAGGGTGAACGAGGTCATTGCTCAGTTGCCGGGGATCGCTGACATTCACCCGCATCAACCTGAACATCATCTGCAGGGTTTGCTGTCCATTTTCTACGAAATGCAGCACATGTTGGAGGTCTGTGCGGGCATGGACCAAGTCACCCTTCAGCCGGTGGCTGGCGCCCAAGGTGAATTCACCGCCGTACGCTGTATCCAAGAATACTTTCGCCTCCGCGGAGAAGACCAGCGAACCAAGGTCATCGTCCCCGATTCTGCCCACGGTACCAACCCGGCCAGTGCAGCCATGTCAGGATTCGAAATTGTTGAGATTCCGAGCCTTGAAGACGGGCGAATGGATTTGGAGGCCTTGGCCGCTGTCGCAGATGAAACCACGGCAGCGATGATGATCACCAATCCAAACACCCTTGGCTTGTTTGAAGCCGACATCAAGGCAGCCAGTGAAATCGTTCATCAAGCGGGCGGGCAGATGTATTACGACGGTGCGAACTTCAATGCGATTCTTGGCATCACTTCCCCCGGATTGATGGGCTTCGATGCCGTTCACTTCAACCTCCACAAGACCTTCTCGCAGCCACACGGTGGTGGCGGGCCGGGGTCAGGTCCTATCGGTGTGAAGGCTCACCTTGCGCCGTTCTTGCCCGGTCCACTGGCGGCACGGCGTGTTCCAACGGCCGATGAGTTGGCCCAGACGGTCGACGAGCACTGGTATCACTGGGAGCAACCCGAACACAGCATCGGGAAAGTTCAGCAATGGCACGGAAATGCCGGTGCTGTTATTCGATGTTGGGCCTACTACCGAAGGTACGGCTCTGGATTGAAGACGATGTCTGAGCACGCTGTTCTCAACGCGAATTACCTCCGACACGCCATTCATCGAGAGGCAAAGAAAGCCGGTGTTGACCACCTCTTTGTTGACGGTGCTGAGACCGATGTAGCGAAGCACGAGTTCACCCTCTCCATGCAACCGGCAAAGGATGCCCTGGGGGTCTCCGCCATGGACGTGGCCAAAGGTTTGCTCGACCGCGGCTACATGGCGCCGACCGTTTATTTCCCGTTGGTCGTCCCGGAGTGCATGATGATCGAGCCAACAGAAACCGAGTCAAAAGACACCCTCGACACCTTTGCTGAACATTTCGCTCAAGTGTTGAAAACCGAACCTGAAGCGCTCCACGAAGCCCCTATCACCACACCGGTGCGCCGGGTTGACGAGGTCTATGCTGCACGGAATCTCTGTCTACGTCATCCGTATGATGATGCTTGAATTGGGGAAGGATTATCCCACCCTCGCTTAAGCCACATCCGTGGATGACCTACCCGACGGTTGGACGGCGACCGAGGTGAAACAAGATTTCACCATCACGCTGTTTTTGTTTTCTTGGGCCCTCTTGCCCGTGGGCTTCATGCTCATGCTCGCCTTTACCACGCGCTACGAAACGTACCGACTCTCCCTTGCAGCCGTTGCTCTGCTCTTGTTGGTGTTGGCGTTCTCAGTCGGTGCGGGGCAACGTCGTTCGTCGTTTCGAGAACCTCGCACACAGCTGGCCTTGGGCTCCCTCGTCTCCACTGCCCTGAGCCTCGGCGTTCTTTGGGCCTTGGACATGGAGGCGTGGTGGTGGGTCACCTACGGGCTGCTGTTTGGCTCAGTGGCCACCATGTACGTGAGTTTGAACCATCTCTCTTCCTGCAATGCACCGGTATTGCAAACCCCTTGGCCGGTCAAGACACCTTTGCCGCTTGGTGCCTTGGACGGATGGGTCATTCAAGAGGGCAAATGGACCAACGGTCGAATGGCCATGTTCACGTTTGATGACGGGTCGCTTTGCACCATGTTCGGGTCGGTCGAGGGCGATGCAACCTACCTCTGTCTGGAACCTCTTGCCCCTGTCTCGTCCATGCCGGATATCTCAAAATGGGGTGTGGATTTTGACGCATTTCGTGCTGCCTCTTCCTTGTCCTTGAGCGAGGAATGAGGGATTTCTGTTCATCGGTTGAATCAGTCATCATAAAGAACCACCCGCGATGGCAAAGTGGCATGGATGTAACCATTTTGCTAGGGTCTTCCTCTGACCTTCCCATCGCCCAAAAGTGTACGAAAATCTTGGAACATTTCGATGTCCCATATCAACTCCGTGTGGCTTCCGCTCACCGCTCCCCAAAGTTCGTTGAGCAAATCGTTGGTGATGCCCTCGACGACGGCTGTTCCGTCTTCATCGCCATGGCTGGTCTGGCCGCTGCCCTTCCGGGTGCGGTTGCAGCTCTCACCACCAAACCGGTCATCGGTGTTCCCTGTGGCGGTCGTGTGCCCTACGACTCGTTGCTTTCCATCGCCCAACTTCCTCCGGGCGTTCCCGCTGCTACGGTCGGTGTGGACCGTGGCGACAACGCTGGCTACCTCGCCGTCCAGATGCTGGCCCTTTCCAACGCCAAGTATGCCGCTGCACTTGAGCAGAACAAGCTTGACCAAATCGACCGTGTAAAGGCTCAGGACAAGGAAGTCAACGGCGGTGCCTGAGATGTTTGACGCTGAGGAATTCATTGCAGAGAGCATTGAATCCCTCAAAGCGACCATTGACGATGTGGCCATCATCGCTTGCTCGGGAGGCGTGGATTCGACCGTGGCGGCCGTGATTGCAAACAAAGCCGTTGGGGATCTTCTCCACTGTGTTTACGTGGACACGGGTTTCATGAGAAAGAACGAGACCGAACAAATCGAAGCCCTCCTTGAAGCGCAAGGCATCAACCTGATCACGGTTCGTGCAGCGGACCGGTATTTTGAGGCGCTCAAGGGCGTAACCGAACCCGAGCAAAAGCGCAAGGTCATCGGTGAATTGTTCATCAGGATTTTTGAAGACGAACAGGAAAAGTGCGGAGCGAAGTACCTTGTTCAAGGGACCATCGCACCCGATTGGATTGAATCCGGTGGCGGTGTTCGAGACACCATCAAGTCCCACCACAACGTTGGTGGCTTACCAGAAGACATGACGTTGGAAGTGGTTGAACCTCTGCGCGAACTCTACAAGGACGAAGTCCGTGAACTCGCCCGGAACCTCAAGATCAACGTCGCTGAGCGCCAACCCTTCCCTGGACCCGGTTTGGCCGTACGTACCCTTGGTGAGTTGACGCCGGAGCGTGTCGGTGTTGTCAGAGAAGCCTGTGCCATCGTCGAAGAAGAGTTCGAAGCGGCTGCTGAACGTGGCGAGATGGAAATTCCATGGCAGTATTTTGCAGCCCTCCTCCCCGTTCGAAGCGTCGGCGTTCACGGGGATGTGCGTGCTTACGGTGAGACGGTTGTGGTTCGTGCAGTTCAATCAATGGACGGCATGTCCGCTCGCTATTCTGAAATCCCTCACAAAATTTTGCAGAAAATCAGCACCCGCATTACCAACACGGTGAAGGGTGCGGTGAATCGCGTGGTGTACGACATCACCCACAAGCCACCCGGTACCATCGAGTGGGAGTGATTTCTACTACGGGCATAACTTCTTCAAGAAGCCCGATGAGGAAATTCCATGTCCGTCGCCGATGTGGTGGAAGTGGCCCTCACAGGCATGCTCGTCGCCGATGACATCGTTGTTTTGCGAAGGCGTCGGGCGGGCATGGCTTTGCTCATGGTCGCTCTCCTGCTCGGCTTGATCTTGGGCGTCAACCTCATCCTTGGCGAGGACGATACGACTGCGAACTCGGTGAACAGTGGACAGCCTCCTTCTTCGGATTGGCGGCCCTATTCCGTTGTGGCTCCCATCGACACCGGAATCAACGTTTACCACGACCATTTCCGCACGGAAGAAATCTATCCCGATTGGCTCCTCAGTGGACTTGGTGTGACCAAGACCTGCTCGCCGAGTTTTGAGGGGACATGGCAGGAACGCTATGATGCGGACAAAGAATCCTGTTGGGACACCATCACCACCTCGGATATTGTTTACTTTGAAGGCACGAAAATCATCGGAACATCACCCGATGGTGGGACGGACATTCACATTCTTGACGACCCCTCTGACGGGCACGGTACGGCGGTGACCGGTGCCGTGTTGGATGCGAACCCCGATGCGGTCATCTTCTTTGTAGAGGGCTTCTCAACCGAGGCGGTGCTTGCAGCCGGTAATCAGCCGCTCGTTGATATCGTGACCACATCCTTTGGTGCCATTGGTTCACTGCCCGTTCCCGGTATTGAGACGGGGACCTACGAAACGGTGGTGGTGAACAACAAAATCCACACCGGAGCGGCCGATAATACGCCGTCTCCTGCGGTCCAGGACGCCACCGCCGGTCCACCTTGGTCCATCGGCATCGCCGGCTACGCGGAAGAAGGCGACGACCAAAAAGAGACGATGAGCGGCTCTTATCCTGATATTGCCGCAGATTGGACCCAGAATTTGCCAAATCACGACGATGTCGATGGCTACCACGAAACCTCAGGGACGTCCTTTGCAACGCCACGAACTGCGGGAATTCTCTCCTTCGTTCTTGAACAACTTCGCCATGAAGTTGGCGACATGGGCTCCGGAGCATCGACCGAGGACCGAAACGGAATGCTCGTTGACGGCGTATGGCCTGAGGGCCATCCCAACGCTGGTTCAGAGGCCGGCATCACGAATTCAATCGTTCGAAATGCCCTGAACCTTTCTGCATGGTACCCGTCCTTCTCAACGTGGGACCCGACGGCTGGTACGATGCCCATCTCTCCCGTGGCACCTTGCACTCAGGTCGGATGGGGTGTGGTGAACATGTCGAATATTCAACCGATGATCGAGCACTTGAACGGCAAACAAATCATGCCTGAACGCCCAAGCGACGTGGTGTTGTGCATGCAAGTCAATCAGGAAGCTCGGGAAGCTTACTGGGGCGTTTATCCCTCCGATGAATCCCCTGCTCGCCCGATTGAGGTTGCCACCCGTGAGTGAACATTCGTGGGTGTGAATTGGCACGTAGACCTCGAACCCACCACGATAAATCGGGGCACTGAGGTTGGATATACGCCGATTGTGGGGCTCGAACCCACGACCTTGGGATTAACAGTCCCACGCTCCACCAGCTAAGCTAAATCGGCAAACTTGGCGACAAGCATCCCCTTTATCACGCCTTCGTTTCAGCGGAATCAATCAATTCCACCAAACGGTGCATTTGGTCAGGTTTGTTTTCGCTGATGGAGACCATGGATTTCAATTCACGAAGGTCTTCAGTGGAGAGTTCTCGAGTGTGGTAAAAGGTGAACAACGGTTGGTTTTTCTTGATTTGCGCGCCTTTTGGTGCTTGGAGGAGAAAGCCGACGAGTGGATCGATTTCATCTTCAAGGACAAAACGTCCAGCCCCGTGTTTTCGTGCAAGCTGAGCCATCTTCATGGCATCATAACCAGATGCGAATCCATCCTGCTGGGCAAGAACGGTGGTTTGCTCGGGCGCTGTTCCCAACACCTTTTCTGGATACCTGATGAGTTCGGCTGCCACCTCATGAGTCACGCCCTGCTGAACACACATCTTGCGGAAGACTTCCAACGCCTCGCCGTTGGTCAAGACTTTCTCCATCTTTCGTCGCCCCTCCTCCATGTCCAGTTCATCAAAGGCCATGGAGAGCAAGGCTGCACCCTGCATGACCACCAATTCACGGGTGTCAGGCGAACCTTCGCCCTTGAGGACCAAGATACTGCCGAGCACTTCCAGAGCATTCCCAATGTGGGTGCCAATGGGTTCGCTCATTGAGGTGATTTGTGCAAGGGTCCGGATACCAAGCCCCTCAGCTGTTCTGACCATGGAGGTCGCAAGGGCTCGGGCTTCCTCAACGGTCTGCATGAAGGCCGCTGACCCGGTCTTGACGTCCAAAACAAGCGCATCCAAGCCCTCTGCTGCTTTCTTTGAGACGATGGAGGCCGTGATGAGCGGTACGCTGTCAATGGTATCGGTGACGTCTCGAAGTGCGTAAAGAACACCGTCAGCAGGGGCTATGGCGTCGTTTTGGACCGCAATACAGCAGCCGATGCTCTCAACGGCGGCGACCATTTGCTCAGGGGAGAGGGCACAATTGAACCCAGGAATCGACTCAAGTTTGTCGATGGTTCCTCCTGTGTGGCCAAGACCACGACCTGCCAGCATCGGCACTCTGCAACCGGCTGCAGCCAGTGCGGGCGCCAACATCAGGGACATTTTGTCGCCAACACCACCCGTGCTGTGCTTGTCCACCACAGGCGCTCCCTCCGCCCACGACAATCGAGCACCGGAGTCGATCATGGCGTTGGTCAAGACCACGATGTCATCGACCATGCAGCCGTGTTGGTGAACAGCCTTGAGCCATCGCGTGGCGTCCTTGGTGGAAACGCTTCCATCTGCGACCATGGTGACAAAGGCTTCCAAATCGCCTCTGTTTTGTTGCTGGCCGCTTTTCACGGCGTCAATAAGGGTTTCAAGGTCCATGTCAAGACCTCAAATCAAACCGATTTCTTTCAAGCGTTGATGCAGGTAATCGCCTGCGGTAATGGAGGCATAATCAACGCTACCGCCCGTCATGGCCACAAAGTCCGGGTGGGGTGTCAGGTCAATCTCGTTTCGGGGGTGGACGAACATGGGCATGGAATATCGACGTGAGTTGCTGTCTTTTGGATTCACCACGCGGTGGGTGGTGGATTTGAACAAGCCGTTGGTGAGATTCTGGAGCATGTCGCCGGAGTCCACGATGATGGCGTCTTGGTCGCCTTGGACTTGAATCCATGAACCGTCGTGGTCCATCACTTCCAATCCGTCGGCCGTGGCCGTAACAAGCAGCGTGATGAAATTGATATCTTCGTGGGCCGCAGAACGCACCGCACCCTCGGGTGTGTTTTCATCGAGAGGAGGATAGTGAATCATCCGCATGATGGTGTTCCCTTCGTGGGACATGTTTGGTAACCAGTCTTCGGGTTTGCCGAGGTAGCGTGAGCAAGCGGAAAGAAGGTGTTGTGCCAAGGATTCCATGCTGGAAAACAACGTCTCCGTGGTGGATTGGAATCCACGAACGTGGCCCGTGGGCCAGATGTTTCGTGGATACGTGGGCACCGTGCCGTCGTCGGGGTAAGGACGGCCGGTTTGCCAAAATTCCTTCAGGTCGGGCGCGGGGTTGTCCTTGGCATGTTCGACGCCGAAAGCGGTGTAGCCGCGTTGATGACCAATATCAGGTTGGAGATAGGAGCGCTTTTCTTTTTCATCGAGGTCAAAAAATGCATCGCATTGCGCATAGGTTTCGTCAATGAGCGAACGCGGTATGCCATGGTTTGTGAGGGCGAAGAAACCGATGTCCTTCAGCGCATCACCGACTTGTTCAACAAAACTCGCCCGCTCTTCAGCCACGACTGATGTGGCCAATCGGAAATCGATGGATGGGATGGACCTGGACATGGAACTTCATTCCCTGAAGGCTTGGAGTTTCGCGAGAAGGCGGATTGTTTCGATGTAAATCCAAATGAGGGACACCAAGATGCCAAAGGCGGCGTACCACTCCATGTTCTTTGGAGCCCCGTAGCGAGCGCCGGATTCAATGAATCCGAAGTCGCTGATGAGGGTCAAAGCAGCCACGATCAAAATGAAGGTGGTCAGGCCGATGCCAATGGGGCCTGAGCTGTGGAGGAAGGGAACGTCGTAGCCTGTGAAAGTTCCGAGGAAAAACGAAGTCAAGTAAAGGAACATGATGCTGATGACCAAGCCACCGACGACTTTGTTGAACGCTGGTGTTGGACGGATGATGCGAGAGGTGTACATCACGTACATCGTGGCCGTGATGGCCATGGTTCCAAACACGGCCTGGAGGGCGATGCCCTTGTACGCCGTCAGTTCGAGCATGAGCGACATGGCGCCCACGGCCATGCCCTCAAAGATGGCATAGAGGCTCATGAGGGCTGCCGGGTTCTTTGGTCGAGAGATGAATACGACCATGGCGATGATGAGGCCACCAATGAATCCAATTCCCATGAAGGCGTAGATGTAGAGACCCCCGTTGCCGTTGTTCAGTGCGGTCAAACAAAGCACGGCAGAGACGAGGGCGCTCACGACCGTCAGGCCGAGAAGGTAGCCAATCTTGCGAAGGCTTCCGTCAATGGTCATTTGTTCCGTTCCGGTCAAATTGCTCCAAAATTTCTGATTGAGGACAGGGTTGCTGCTTCGAATCTCCATGGGTATCAGTGGCTTCTCGCCAAGGTCCTGTTTCAATGTTGCTCTTATTCACCGTGCTGAACCACTTGTTCTTGATAGTACGTCGCCAACTGGTCCATGGTCCATCCTTGGTTGAGGTATTGCTCAACCATCTCGGCGGTCCACCCTGGGACTTGAGCCAACATCTCCGGTGTGACGCTGCTTGGCCCGGTCCCGTCCAGCACGGGTTGTTGCCAGTTTTCATTGTTCACAGGTGTGGTGGAAATGTCCGCAAAGGCGGCCTCACTGATGGCGTCTTTCACGTCTTCGGATTCCGTGCGCATGCCGCGCAGAACGATGTAGGCGCCACCGGAAAGCAACAAAGCAAAGATCATCAACATCATGAAGAAGGATTGGGCAGATTCTCCGCTTGTGTTTTCTGAACTGTCCTCGACGAGATCAGCCCGCTGTTGAGAGGAACACCCGTTGGTGTCCGTTGCGACCTCGGCAGGGGTGTCGGGGCACTGGTCGCTTTCGTTGGGAATGCCATCGTCATCGTCATCGGTGCTGACCGCGGTGTTGTTCTCTTCGGGTACGATGTCCACGCCGGCCAAATCGCAACCCAGCACTTCGCTGTCGTTTTCCCCGTCGCCGTCAGCATCCCACATGGTGATGGCATCCGAGGGGGTGATGGTCTCCATACTCGTGTTGAGAGCACTCGCCTGAGCCCAGGCGACCTCCAATCCGTCAAGGATACAATCTCCATCGGTATCTGCGACGTTGGGGTCGCCTCCGTGGAGTTGTTCGGCAAAGTTGGTCAGTCCGTCATCGTCCATGTCGAGAAGCGATTCATCGGACAAGGCATCGCCCAATACACTGCGTTGGGTTCTGTTGAGTCCGTGCAAGACCTCCCAGGTATCCAGCAGTCGGTCTTGGTCGGTGTCGGTGGTGTTGTCCACGCGGTTCCAGTCCTCGTACCATGAGTCGGCGTAAACCTGAGCCACGGATGGGCTTGACAGGAGCAACCCCATCTCACGGTTGCGAACAAGGGCAGAATCACCCCAGTTGATGGATGAAACGAGCACGTGCTCGCCGTCCACAATGATGCCTTTGTTGTGCAGCTTTGTGACTTCATCATCACTGCTCATCACGACGGCAGAAGTGTCGTAGCCCATGGTGAAGTTCCACTCTTCGTTGAACCGATCCACTGCACTTTGGATGTCCTCATCAAGGTAGGCGCCGTTGATGATGAGACGCAGGCGTACATCCCGCTGAGCAGCGTTTTCAAGCGCTTCCACAATGGGGTTGTCGCCCCAGCCCCACGACCAGTCCATGTCGAGGTATTGTAGCGATAGCAGAATTTCGGTATCGGCACTGTCCAGGACCTTCACGAGTTCGTCGATGCAGTTGTCTGGACAGACCAAGAGGGTGGCTTCGAAATCGCCTTCAATCCCGGTGGCGGTTTGTCCGACAATAGCGGTCGATTCTGGCATGGTCCAACCGGTGGGTGCATCGGAGGCTTGAACGGGCGTGACATGGCCTTTCGCCTCGTTTTCATCAAAGGCGAGGTGATTGAGCACCATGGTGGCCAACCCTTCGTCTTCAACGAGGACGCCCCAGTCTCGATTGCCGGGGTCGCCCGGTGCTGGATGGGAGGATGATTTCCAATTTCCTGAGCCAATCCAAACGCTTTCGTTGTCTCGAACGGCCACCTTGCTGTGGATGTAGGCGTAGGGATTCTCGCCCGTGTCCCCAAACCATTTGACGTCAACACCAGCATTGAGGAGCGTTGTTGCCATCCCACGTTGGGTGTCAAGGTCGAATTGTTGCCACCAACTGTCTCCATAATCAAGGACCACGTTCACATCAACGCCCCGGTTCTGAGCGTTGACCAGCGCCTCGACCAAATGCACTTCCTGAAGCAAATACATGTGGACGTGAAGCGAAGTCGTCGCCCCGTCAATCCACGCCAAGAGGTCGGCGAGGCCATGTTCGGGGCCGATAAGCGGTGTGATGGTGCCGCTCGTGGACGTCGTTGTGTCGAAACAGAAGGTGCTGCCGCCAAGACGACTCCACTGCTCGTGCCAATCAACCACCGTGTTTGTGTCGGGTGTGTCGCCGCATCCGCTGCCTCGAAGGTAGATCAAATTGTCAAGGTTGGACAGCGGTTCTGCCAAGGCAATGCCGCTCCATCCGGAGACGGAAACGGGTCCGTTGCCGTAGACAAGGGTGTCAACCTCAGCCCCGCTGGCGTCGAACAATTGCAGGGCAGCCCCCGAGTTGGGGAAGTAGAAATTGCGGTCAAGGGCCCCGTCCACATCCACGACGTTTCCGTCTTCGTAGACACCCACTGCATCGGCGTCGTTGGCCAGAAGCGTTGAGGTGCCGGGTTGAATCATGAGGTTCGTGATGGTGGCGTTGTACATACTCGTGGCACCGGTGGTGGTGCGTAGGGTCCAACCGTTGAGCACGGCCAACTTATCACCCTGATTGGCCACTTCAATGAATTCCATCTCGTTGGAGATGTCGGTTGACCCCGAGGGCATGAAACGGGTGAAACGGATGTCTTCCTTGGTGGCGAAGCTGGAAGGTTGGGGTTCTGCTAAGCCTGGCGTTGGCCACAAGGTGTGCTGCCAGTCATCGCTGCTGTGGTCGCCCGGCATCAGGGTTTGACAGTCGGTGACGACCACCCAAGCAGCGCTGGTCACAGCGTCTCCGTCGGGATGGAGAAGTTCAAACGCATCACCCAATCCAGTGAGGATGTATTCGTCCATGATGAACACGGCTCGCTCATCCGGTTGGAGGACAACCTTCGGGGTCTGTCCCTCATCGGCCCACAAACTGTCCAAGCGCATGAATCGTCGGTCACCATCCTCAGTGAGGACGGACCAGCGGCTGATGTTCAGCGGCGTAGTTCCTTGATTGTGGACTTCAACCCAGTCCTCGGTTGGTTCAATGGAATCGTCGTTGCAATAGGGCAAGACTTCCGTGATGGCGAGTTCGGTTGAATCGGTGTAGGCTGGCCAAACCGGGTTGACCTCTCCGGGGGTGGCCCAAGCCGACAAAATCCAGTTGCCTGTGGCGGTGCTTCCGTTGGGGCCAACGCCGCCATGGGTGCTGTTGGGCGCGACGAGAGATTCGCCTTCAACCGTAGCCGACCACGCAATGGTGTCCACGGCGGAGCCGGCTGCATCGACGAGGCCGATGGAGTCCGAAGAAGTGTGCTTCAAGTAGAAACTGCTGGTCCCGTTCAAAGCGACGAGAACCGCATGACCGGCCCGTACGATGGTGTTGTCTTGGAGAGGCATGTTGGCTTCGTGAAGGTTGAGCGACCGAGAGGCGGCTTGCAGTTTCCAACCGGCCAAGTCCACATCTGAAGTACCGTAATTGTAGAATTCAATCCACTCTCCGTTGGGCCAAACCTGGCTGTCGGAGCCCACGGCATCGGGGAGAATTTCAGAGAAGCGTATGGTGGTGGAAGAAGGCATGGAACCGGGTTCTGGCTGACCGGGTGTTTTCCACGCGGCGGGGGTCCACGAATCGGCAGGGTTGCTGCCACGAATCAACGCCATGTCTTCGCCGTAATCGGTGGTGTAATCCGCCGTGTCGACCACTTGCTCGGTCATGTCTCGTAAGAAGAGATGATTGTGATTGTCCCACAATTCGGTG
>JASLVM010000019.1 GCA_030741355.1 Candidatus Poseidonia sp.
GACGACGCCCAAGGCTTCGGTCGAAAACCAACCGACGAGGGTCGGGTTAAGTGAGGTGAAACCATGGCACAAATGTGGATTACAATGGGCCCCCAACATCCGATGACGCACGGTCTCTGGACCCTGCGTGTGAAGGTTGACGGTGAAACCGTCGTTGACACCGAAGCCGAACTCGGCTACATCCATCGCGGCGTGGAAAAGATTGCAGAAGCACGTGATTTCACTCAAATCACACCCTACTGCGACCGTCTGTGTTATGTCAGCGCCATGACCTGGGCGAACTCCTACATCTATGCGGCTGAAGACCTGCTTGAGGTTGAAGTCCCTGAGCGAGCGGAATACATTCGCCTCATCTCTGCAGAATGCCAACGCCTCGCCTCCCACTTGATGTGGTTGGGCGCTTACGGCCCAGACATTGGCAGTTTGACGTTGATGACCTGGTGCATGCGAGACCGAGAAATGTTCCTCGACTTGCTTCAGGAACTCGGCGGTTCTCGAATGCACTACAACTATCCCCGAGTCGGTGGAGTGAAGCGAGACATCCCCGTTGGATTTGCCGACCGCCTCATCGCCAAGGTGAAACTCTTCGAACACCGTATCGACGAATACGAAATGATGCTCGACGAGTCCACCATTTGGCTCGTTCGCCTCCAAGGCGTGGGCTACGCCAAGGCCGAAGACATGGTCAACGCCGGCGTATCCGGGCCCAACATCCGTGCAGCTGGCGTCAACTATGACGTCCGCTGGGCACACCCGTACTCGGTTTATGACCAGGTTGACTGGGAGCCGGCCGTTGAGAAGCCCACCTCGGTCAAGGGAGCCGACTGCTACGACCGCTACCGCGTTCGCATGGAAGAAATGCGCCAGTCTTGCCGCATGATCCTCGACGCCATTGAGAAGATTCCCGGTGGCAAGAACACCAACTACGCCAACGGCGACGAAATGATTCTCGCTAAGGCGCCCACCCGAGCACCAGAAGGGGCGACGGGATTCTCTCACTACGAGTGCACCCGTGGTGCTTCTCAATTTTACATCCAAGGCGGCGGCGACGGCCGTGGAAAGCACCCTTATCGGTTGTCCATTCGCTCGCCGATGTTCATCACCATCCCGTACGTTGCCAAGACGATGATCGGGTACAAGGTGGCGGACATCCCTGCCATCATGGGCAGTTTTGATCCGTGCATTGGGGAGACCGATCGTTGAGGTGATATCATGGATGACAGGTACGATTTGGTAGGCTTCTTCTTGAGCAAGGACGGCTTGCTCCGTTCCGGAATCATCAACCTCCTCGAAGGTACACCGCTCGAGGAAAGCGCAGGGAGTCTCTCCTTCGCCATCGCCACGTTTGCGGTGGTCAACGTCGTGTTCTTGATGCTCTTTTTCTCACAGTTCGCCATTCTCTGGATTGAGCGAAAAGCCGTTGCTCGTATGCAAGACCGATACGGTGCCACCACGGCTCTCCGTTCCCTTTGGGTCGGCGAAAACGGTGTCACTGCCGGCGAATGGTGGAACATGCTACCGTTTGGCTTGGGCAAACCCATCGGCGCGGTCAACAAATGGCTGAACAAGAACTTCGGCAACCGTGACGAGAACTTCGCCACCGTTGACCGTGTCAACAACCGTTCCTGGATGGGCAAGACCATCGTACCCGGTTTCTTCCAAAACGTCGCTGACGGCATGAAGTTCCTCGTCAAGGAACACATGGTTCCGCAGCGGGCCGATCGCCTCATCTTTGAGGTCTCGCCGTTCCTTATCGTGTCCTCAACGCTGTTGATTCTGGGCATGATTCCGTTGTCAAGCGGCATCTATGCCACCAACCCCGACCTCTCCATTCTCTACGCCATCGCCATCTTCGGTATTGCGCCCATTGGGGTCTTCTTCGCCGGTTGGTCGTCCAACAACAAGTACACCCTCATCGGAGGTATTCGCTCTGCGGCCCAACTCACGGCTTACGAGATTCCTCTCTTGCTAACGCTGTTGTCCGTGGCCATCCTTTCGGGGACGTTCAACATCATCGACAGCATCCACTTCCAACACTCTGCTGGCGCATGGAACATCTTCCTCATGCCGCTTGGCGCTGCCCTCTTCCTCATCACGATGATCGCAGAAGTTGAACGTGTTCCGTTTGACATGCCTGAGGCTGAAGCTGAACTGGTTGAAGGCTGGTGGACGGAATACGGCGGTATGCGTTTCGGTATGCTGTTCATGGCCGAATACATCCGCACTTACGCTGCTTGTTTCCTGTTCACGCACTTCTTCCTTGGCGGCTGGCACCTGCCCTTCCACGGAACCATCGGTTCCCTCCCTGTTGTCGGAGAGGCCTACCTCTTGATTCCAGGGGCCGTCATGACGCTGGTGAAGTCTTGGCTCGTGTTCCTCATCGTCTTCGTCTGGGCTCGTTTCGCTCTGGCTCGTATTCGAACCGACCAGATTTTGGAATTCGGCTGGCGCATGCTCCTTCCACTTGCTGTGCTGCAAGTGGTGTTGGCCATCGTCTACCGTCTGTACCTCTTTGACCCAACCGGCATGTCGGCCAAGAACGATGTCGGCGGTGGCATGGCATGGGACGCCTTCGGCATCCCTTACCTCGTCCCCATCGCCACCACGCTCTTCTGGCTGGGTGTCTTCTTTGTCTATCTCAATGACGAGGACAAGTCGGTGAATCAGGAACGTATGTTCCACGTCCATACGGACAAGCCTGCGGGGACAGTAACCCCGGGGCAGGAGTGAGGTGAACACCATGCCAATGCATCCACACGCACAGCCCAATTTCAGAAACCTGTTCTGGTATCCGTTCAAGATCACCTTGATCACGGCGCTTCGAACCTTCCCTTTCATCGGCAAGCGGTTCGGTAAGCGGTTGGGCGCTTACCACAACACCTCCCACCCTGAATTCCTCGACGATGGCAGTCGAGCCCGAGCTGCCTCTTCGGCCGTGATGAACGACATCACCCGCCAAGAGTTTGCTCCGGACCGCGTGACTTCCGACCTCAAGCCCACGCTTTGGAAGCCTCAGACGGTGCAGTACCCTTACGAGCGCCTCGAAGACATGGAGCCTTGGCTCTTTGTACCGGGCAATTACAACGGCCGCATTGGCGTGATTTGGGAGACCTGTACGGCGTGCAAGATGTGCGTCAACATCTGCCCCAACGATTGCCTTCACATGACCACTGAACTCCGTGTGGACGTCCTCGATAACGCTGACGGCGAAAACGCAGGACTCGGCATGGAACTCGAGGTTGGCAAGTTTGCCGCCGTTGAAGTGCCTGAAGTGATGGCTGAATTGGGTAATTTCAACCACGTGACGGCCCACACCGAAGCGCCCGAAGAGTGGCGCTTCGCCGAAGTGCTTGACCTCTCTGGCAGTTCCGCTACCGTTCGATGGAACGACTCCGGGGAAGAAGCCGTGGTGTCCACCTCCGAACTCTACCCCGCTGATGATCAAATCGTCTCGGGGCGCATTGACCTTGGTCGTTGCATGTTCTGTGGCTTGTGCATGGAATCGTGCGGTTTCACCTCGTTTTTCATGACCAACGAATACGACGGCATGTCCGGCTTTACTCGCCAAGACCTGTGGTTTGACGCCTCCCGCACCCGTGTACTTCCCGGTGTCCATCAGGAAGCTGTTGACGCTGAACTGGCCAAGCGAGCTTCCAAGGAGCGCGACAAGCGTGCTCGGAAGGCTGCCAAAGAAGCCAAGGCTGCGCCTGCGGCTCCCAAAGCCGTTGAGGCTGAAGTTGAAACCGTCAAGCCCGCAGAACCAGAGGCCGCCGAAGCCAAACCTCTCAGCAAGGAGGAGAAGAAACAAGCCGAACTCGAGCGTGTGAAAGAACGTTCGAAGTCCATTGATTTCAACGTCCTTGGAACGGCCAACGCCGACGATAAGGACGACCTTCAAGCCATCAAGGGCGTGGGGCCGTTCATTGAAGAGAAGCTGAACGCACTTGGCATCTACACCTTTTCCCAAATCAGCAAAATGACCAGCGATTTGGAGGACCAGGTCAACGAAGCCATCGAGTTCTTCCCCGGCCGCGTTAAGCGGGACGAATGGGCCAATCAGGCCAAGGTTCTGCTTGACGAAACCACCAAGGAGGATGCTTGAGATGGACGTGGCCAGCGCTGCCGAAACCGGTGTCTTCTTCCTGTTTGCAGCCATCACGCTCGGTGGAGCGCTCGGCCTCATCTTTGCCCAGCGAGTGGCGCACTCGATGCTCTCGCTGATCTTCTGTTTCATGGCGGTCTCCGGCATCTTCATCCTGTTGGGTGCTGAATTCTTGGCCGCCATCCAAATCCTGGTCTACTTGGCCAGTGTCGGTTTGGTGGTGTTGTTCGGTATCATGCTGACCCGTCGTCAAATTCTCGAGGAGGACTTTGAATGAAGTTCACCTCGCTGTTCACCCGACTCGGCCTTCTGGCCTTGGGCTTCATTCTCGTCGCCGTGCTCAACGACGACAGCGTGTGGGCCAACCCCGCCTCAACCACGCCCACGACCGCTGGACTGGCCGATTCCCTGCTCACGGAGTGGGGTTTTGCGCTTCTCGTGCTTGGTCTTCTCATGGCCATGGCCATGATGGGTGCGGCCTACCTCGTTCGTGACGAGCGTATGGAAAATCTTCTCTGGGAATTTGGAGGTGAAGAAGAATGATCGATCCAGCATGGGTTTCTGGTTTGTCCGCCCTTCTCTTCGTCATCGGTTTGGCCGGTGCTTTCACCCGAAAGAACGCCATCATTGTCTTGATGTGCATTGAATTGATGCTCAACGCAGCGAACATGCAGTTCGCTGCTGCTGCCGTGCACCACGGCGATACGACCGGATGGGTTTACACCATTTTCGCCATCGCCATCGCTGCAAGTGAGGTGGCCATTGGTTTGGCCATCTTCCTCGCCATGTACGGCCAACACGAATCGATTACACTGGACGACGTGAACGTCCTGAAGAACTGAGGTGAGATGATGGCAGGTTCAGGCAGTTCAGAAATCGTACACAGCACAGCAGCGCAATACGCGCCTTACATCCTCCTTTTGCCCATGTTGGCCTTCCCGGTGATCTTGTTCCTCGGTAAGATGTTCAACGGCAACAAGGTTTGGAAAGAGACTCTCAAGGAAGGCGGCCTCATCGCCCTTGCCTTCATGGCGGCCAGCCTCGGTTTGTCCATTTGGCTCATCTCTGACTTCATCGGCGCTTACGGTGGCGTTGAGAAGCTCTCGGACTGGACGTGGTTTACGTCAAGCATGTGGAGCACCGGCGTGGTAACCACCGAGATCACCTTTGGTTTCGGCGTTCATATCGACCACATAACCGTCATGTTGTTGTTCATCGCCTCGTTCCTGTGTTTGCTCATCAACACCTTCGCCATCGGTTACATGAACACCGATCCCATCAACGATAACCGCAACCATCGCTTCTACGCCGAGTTCGTGCTCTTCTGTTCGGGTATGCTCGGTATGGTGCTCGCCGATTCGTTCCTCTGGCTGTTCATCTTCTGGGAATTGATGGGATTGTGTTCCTACCTGCTCATCGGCTTCTACTACGAACGCCCCAGCGCTGCTTATGCGGCCAAGAAGGCGTTTTTGACCACCCGTGTGGGCGACGTCTTCCTCATGGTTGGTCTGGCGATGCTCTGGTCCCTCTTCCACCCCTACGCCGGTGTGGGCGAAGGTGGCCTTGATTACTCCGTCGTGTTCTACGAAGGCAACATCGACAAGGTCGCTGCATCCAATGCCGGCACCCTTGCCTGGGCGCTCGGCTTGATGTTCATCGGTGCCGTTGGTAAATCGGCTCAATTCCCGCTCCACGTGTGGTTGCCCGATGCGATGGAAGGACCAACGCCTGTGTCTGCCCTCATTCACGCAGCGACGATGGTCAACGCAGGTCTGTACCTTGTCGCCCGCATGTTCCCGTTCTTTGCCGTGGATTCCATGCACGGCGAACTTGCCGACTTGGCTTTCATCATCGCTGCCATCGGTGGAACCACCGCCGTCATGGCGGCGGCCATCGCCTTTGTTCAACACGATTTGAAGAAAGTACTCGCCTATTCGACCATGTCACAACTCGCCTACATCTTCACCGGATTGGGTGCGGCTCTCTACTTGGCGAACACCCTTCACTGGCACGAATACCTCCCTGACGGGACCAAGAACCCCGACTATTACGTCAACCACGGCATCGTGATTGTCGCCTTTGGCGCTGCCCTGTTCCACCTGTTCAACCACGCCATGGCCAAGGGCATGCTCTTCATGGCCAGCGGTGCCGTCATTCACGAAGTCCATCATGCTCATCATCATCTCCACCCTCACGATGACCACGACCATCACCAAGAGGACCCAGAAGAGCTGCTCATGCTGGCCAACTACCTTCAAGACACGGGGCAATCGGTGTTCGGCTTCTTCAACGCCATCGACCTCGACCAATCAGGCTACATTGACACCTTTGAGTTCCAGAAGGCCCTCAAGGAGGCCAACATCGCTGACCTTCCACCTTGGGAAATGCAGCCTCTGATGGCCGCTCTTGACATGGACGGCAACGGTCGCATCGACGTGCCTGAATTGGAATTGACCCTCGGTCGCATTCACCTGGCTTCGCTGGCCGGTGGCGACGACCATCACGACCACCACGACGAATTTGACGCCCAGTCCATGGAGAACATGGGCGGCTTGGCATCAAAGATGCCACTTACGGCGACGGCCATGCTGGTGGGTTCCCTTTCCATCATGGGCTTCCCACTCATCGGTGGCTTCTGGTCGAAGGAAGGCATCATCGCCAACACGTGGCGTGTTGCGCTCGATGACCCTCGATTCTTCTACCCCGCCATGTGCGTTTTGCTCGGTGCTGGTATGACCGGGTTCTACATGTCTCGCATGTGGCTCAAGACCTTTGCTGGCTCGCCGAAGACGGATGTCGCAGCGCATGTCCATCCCACCAACACGTGGATCAAGACGCCGTTGTTCATCCTGACGTTCTTCAGTCTCGCTGGTATTCTCTTCGCCAGCATGGGCTTCACCCATTGGGCACCTGACATTGAGTATGGATTGATGTCAGACCACGGTGGTTTGTGGGGCGGTTTCGTCTATGAGATGGAGCACGTCTTCGCCAACGAGAAGATGTTCTTCTTCATCCTGACCTATGTGGCACTGTTTATCGGTGCCGTGGTTGGACCGGGCCTTGCGTTGTCGCTGTACGGCGGTAAGCTCGATGAAGGCGAAGAAGTCCTTCCCTGGTTTGGGCCCGTTCTCGCTCTCAACCAACTCGTCAAGGGCCGTTACCATTGGGACAACTCGTCCTTTGGACAATCCGGTTTCGCCACAGCCCTTGAGAACCGACTTTACTTCGACCACTACTACGACTTGGCCATGCTGAAGATCGTTGCTGCCTTCTCCTTCAAGGCCGCTGAGGCAGACTCAAGCGTCATTGACGGAACCGTGAAGACGATTGAGCGAACCTCGCAACAACTCTCGACCAAATTGCGTTCCCTGACCACCGGTTCAGCCCGTGATTACATCTTGATGGCGGCGTTAGGGACCCTCGGTCTCTTTGCGCTGATTTGGGGGGTGGTCGCTTGACGACCGATTGGATCTCTCTGCCGCTTGTCGCTTTGCCCCTTGTCAGCAGCATCGCCATTCTGGCGTTCGTGGCCTATGCCTCTCCTGCTGCCCGTGAGCGAATGGGTCCTTCGATTCGAATGGCCACCCTCGTCTTCTCGTTGTTGATGCTGGCGCTTACCACGGCCATGTTCTTTGGAATCGAGTACATCGAAGGGACGCTGGATTGGGCTTCGCTTTCCTTTGGAAGTTTCAACTACGAGTTCCGTTATGTTTGGATTGAATCCCTCGGCATTCACTGGAGCGTGGGCATGGACGCCCTGTCCTTCCCCATGGTGTGGCTCACCACCTTCCTCTTGCCAGTGACCATCGTCGCCACATGGAACGAAAAGAACGCAGCCGTCTATTTCCCGCTGGTCTTGATGATGGGCGGTGCGCTCATCGGTGTCTTCGTGGCGCTCGACCTGTTCATGTTCTACGTGTTCTGGGAGTTGACCTTGATTCCGATGTTCTTCCTCATCCTCAAGTGGGGCGGCTACGACCGAAAGTATGCTTCTCAGAAGTTCTTCATCTACACCTTCACCGCCTCGGTCATCATGCTGTTGGGTCTGGTCACCGTGTACTTCCTCCAACCCGAGAACCTCTCCTACGCCGGTGCTTGGACCGGTCGCACGTTTGACATCCCAACCTTGACCCTTCACGCACAATCCGCCAATGCTGGCGGTGCCTGGTTCCTCGGTGAGAGCCTGCAGAAGATTTTGTTCGTCATGCTGATGATCGGGTTCCTCGTGAAGTTGCCCTCCGTACCCTTCCACACCTGGCTGCCCGATGCGCACGTTCAGGCACCTACCGGCGGTTCGATGCTGCTGGCCGGTGTCATGTTGAAGATGGGTGCTTACGGTATGTTCCGTCTCCCACTCGCCATGTTCCCGCACGCCGCTGAACACTTCCAATTCGCACTGATGGCTCTCGGAATGATTTCACTTGTGTGGGGGGCCATCGTCTGTTTGGGCCAAACCAACCTGAAGAAGATGGTCGCTTACTCCTCGGTCTCTCACATGGGTGTCATCCTCATCGGTATTGCGACCATGCAACCGCTTGGATGGGCTGCTGCCCTCTTCATGATGTTCGCTCACGGCATCATCAGCCCGATGCTCTTCGCTGTCTGCGGTGCGTTCAAACACCACTATCACAGCATGGAAATCGGGGCCATGCGCGGCATGGCCAAACATTCGCCATGGCTGGCCACCTCCATGATGTTTGCATGGATGGCCTCCTTGGGCTTGCCACTTCTGGCCGGCTTTGTTGCTGAACTGATGATGTTCCTGGCCTTGTGGCACTTCATCGCCGCCGAGGGCTGGAGTGTGCTCTGGATGGTCGGTCCGGCTCTCGTCTTGGCCCTCACCGCTGCGTACTACCTTTGGTCAATGCAGCGCACCATTTTCGAGGGTGGCGACGAAACACAGCCACCGGAGAGCCTCAAAGGGCAAGCGGTTCCTGATATCGGTGATGCTGAAAAATTGGCCATGGTGATCATGGCTGCCTTCACCATCCTGTTCGGTGTTATGCCGTGGATTGCCCTTGACATGATGAACGGGTGGACCGTGGCGTTCTTTGAAACGCTCTTGATTCCAATCTTGACAGGAGGTGCCTGATATGGAGCAAATTGAACCCTTTGCCGAAGGCTTTGTCCTCGCTCTTGCCCCTGAATTTGTCCTCGTGATTGGCCTGTTCACCTTGATGATCGTCCCCAACATGGGTGATGCGAAGTTCCGAATCCCACTGACGCAGATTCGTGTACCTTGGTTGTTTGGCGGTAAGCGAGGCAAGCTTGACAGCGACCCACGTTTGCCCGGTCTCTTTGCCACCGTGTTCTTCACCATTGCATTTGGGCTGTCTGCCGTTTCCTTCATGGGAGGCATGAACAAGACACAAATCATCACGCCTGGCGGCACCACGATGCTGCAAATCGACGAGTTCAGTCGAATGTTCGAACTCATCTTCTTCGGTGCTCTTGCTCTTGCAAGCGCTGCTTCCGTGAACCGTCTTCCTGCGACCAGCCGAGCCGACCGAAGCCTCAACGGTCTCTACAACAATCGACGCCAAGTGGACTTCTACATCCTGCTCATCACCACGGGATTGGGCATGGCGGTCGTCGCTTTGTCCCAAGACTTGTTCATGCTGTTTATCGGTCTTGAATTGGCTTCTTTCTCGACCTATGTTTTGGTCTCTTTCATCAAGGAAAGCAAAGAAGGAACGGAGGCCGGAATGAAGTACTTCATCGTGGGTTCAGTGGCCTCTGGAGTCGGTCTTTACGGGCTGTCATTGCTCTACCTTTGGTCGGGCTCGCTGCAGTTCGCCGACCTCTCCGTCGCCTTTGCTGAAAACGGCATGGAAGCCTTACCCCTCATCGCTTTGGGCATGTTGCTGGTCGGCTTTGGTTTCAAGGTCAGCGCAGCACCGTTCCACTTCGCTGCTCCGGACGCTTATGCCGGTGCTGCAGCCCCCGTTGCCGGTTTGCTCGCCACGGCCAGCAAGGCCATGGGTGTGCTCGGTCTGCTCCGCCTCTTGCTCGTGGTCGCTTCTCCAGAAGCAACGGAAGGTTCCGCTGTTTGGCTGGTCGCCCTTGGCGTCCTCTCGGTCATCACCATGACCTGGGGGAATCTTGCCGCCCTCGGCTCGACGAACCCAAAGCGAATGCTGGCCTATTCCTCTGTTGCGCACGCTGGATACATGCTCGCTGCCATCACGGCCATCGGAGCCCTCAACTGGGAAGAAGGACACGTCGATATGAGCAACGATGCGGCCCTGGTCGTTGTCACCGCCCTTATCTTCCACCTCACCGTGCTGGTTTGTTTCAAACTTGGAGCCTTCCTCGTTCTTTCTCTGCTTGAATCTGAGAAAGGCGGTCACACCCTTGAATCGCTTGGCGGTTTGGCCAAGCGAGACCCCTTCCTCGCCGCTGCCATGTTCATCTTCATGATGTCCCTGGCCGGTGTACCTCCGCTCTCCGGTTTCGTGTCCAAATTGCTGGTCATCATGGGTATCGTCAAGGTTGCACTGCTCGATGTTACGGTGAACAGCGACCTGGTGTTTTCTGACATTCACTGGGTTTGGTACCTGGCTTTGTTGATGGTCATCAACTCCGCCATCTCGGTCTTTTACTATCTCCGTGTTGGTCTTGTCATGTACTTCCATGAGCCCGAGGAGGGCCGCGAAGGCCCTCTTCCAAAGGGAATGCCCGTTCGTTTTGCCATCATCGCCTGTCTGGCCACGACGATCTACTTTGGTGTCGGTGCAAATCAACTCATCGCGCTGTGCGAAGCTGCTGCCAACGCTCTTGTTGGCGCATGGTGAGTCTTCGACCCCCTTCCTGCCCCTGTTTGGGGTGATGACTTCAAGAAGGGTTGACCGCTGGGATGAGCAGGTGAGACTGATTGGGTCGCAGATTTGAGGAAAAGGTGGACGTGGAAGAACTCGCACGTCTAGAGAACCCCGAAAATGCAAGTGACGGTAAAATCCGTGTCAAGATGCCCAACAAGAAAGTCAACGAAATGTTCGCTTTGGCCTCCCAAATCCTCGGCGGTCGCCGTGTGACCGTGCTCTGTGAGGATGGAGAAAGCCGAATGGCTCGTATTCCCGGAAAAATGCGCCGACGTCAGTGGGTTCGTGAAGGCGACTTGATCATCGTCTGGCCTTGGGATTTCCAAGATTCAAAGGCGGATGTGAAGCACCGCTACACCAAGACACAGGCCATGTACCTCTCTCGAAAAGGTGTTCTTCCCGACGATGTGGACATGTTCGGCATGGGCTCCCGGGTGGACGACGACGGCGAGCACGACGATCTCTTTGCATCGGGGAACCTCGATGAAAACGAACCTGAAGTTGCCGAAGACGATACCGATGACCTCTTCGCTGATGATGGCGATGATGATTTGTTCGCCGACGATGGTGATGACGACCTCTTTGCTGACGATGACGGCGATGAACCTTCTGAGGAACCTGAGGAAGAGGTCGCCGAAGAGCAGCCTGCTGCTGTTGTGGACGATCTCGTTGAAGAGGAACCTGAAGATGACGATGACGACAATGACGACGACATCGACGCCTTGTTTGCTTGAGACGATGAGGAAGCCACATGGTGAACGAGGACGACTGGGACGAGTTGGCCGGTCGCCCTCGAAAAGGTCGCAAACCTCGCAAGGGTCGCAAAAACCGTTCCAAAGCCGAACGGTTGGATGACGAACACCATCGCGCCGAGCAGAATGAATTTCTCAGTGGACTTAACGACCGGCAGGGTCGCTACGAGTGGATGAAAGAGAAGCGCTACAACACCATGTTTCGCGACATTGAGGCCAAAATACAGGGGGCCATGGGTTCGGGGACCTACGATTGGGTTGACCGTCGGGTGTTCGACCAGGTCTTTGACAGACTCACCCTGATGGCCCTCTACAAGATGATGAAATCCGGTGTCATCGACACCCTCGATTTCCCCGTTGCGCGTGGAAAGGAAGCGCACGTCTTTCACGGCACCAACCTTGCTGGTGAAACGGTGGCGGTGAAAATCTTCCACACATCCAATGCCGTCTTCAAGAATCTGATACAGTACATCGAAGGTGACCCGCGGTTCACGGGCTTGCGTCGCAAGCACCGAGATTTGGTAGAGGTTTGGGTTCGCAAGGAGCATCGCAACCTCAACCGTTTGGCACGCTGGGGCCTTAACGTCCCTCACCCCCAAGGGGTCCACAAGAACGTCCTCGTGATGGATTACTTGGGCTCGGACACCTCGCCATCTCCCAAACTCCGTGATGTTGACATCGACCAACCCGAGGAGGTGTACGACGACCTGCTTCGATTTTTGGCCATTTCATGGCAGAAGGCGAAACTCGTTCACGGTGATTTTTCTCCCTACAATATTCTGTGGCATGAAGGCAGAGCATGTGTGATCGACGTCGGGCAAGCGGTGGTTGACAGCCACCCCAAGGCTCAGGAATTCCTTGTCAGGGACGTCACACGCTTGGTTGAATGGGGACAAAAGAACGGACTTGAGGTCGACTTGGCCGGAGCCATGTACGATGTGCTGAACATGGATTTGTCCGATGTCGAACAAATTGAACTTCTTGAGTGATCACTCTTCTTCCCACGTGATGGCTTCATCCTCGGCGAGTTCCATCATCTCAGCGACCGCATCATCGTCTTCGGGGTCCACCTGTGAGGCCTTCATGCGTCGGTTTCGGCGCTCTTGGGAAATTTCTGCGAGCCCAGGAACCAGGCCTTCAAAGGCCGACGTTGAGGCCTTTGCTGGTGCACGCTCTTCGTGGGCGTCCAGGGAACGACTCTCGAGACGTGCTCGCTTTCGGTCTCGCTCCAAGAAGCCGATGACCGTGCCGTGTTCTGAGCCACCCGCCAGCATCTCAATGGCTTGGCGTGCGGCGAACAATCCGCTCTCTTCTCCGACCAACACCACCGTTGAGTTGTAAATGCTGATTTGGGTGTTGGTCAACTGTTCGATCAACTTGCGGATTTTGCCTTGGCGACCGATGATTCGTGCCCGTATTCGGCGTTGCTGATTGGAGCGCTTCCCTACGTATTCACGAAGGTCGACGAGTTCGAAGAAATGGTCGTCCTCAAGCAAGCGAACGGCTGCATCGGGGGCCATGCCTCGCCCGATGGCCTTGACCACATCTGGAAGTTTCATCGCTTTGACCGGGTCGTAGGTGCCGACTTCACCCCACTCGACCTCGATGTCACCGGATTCCGAATCGATGATGAATTTGAGGCAGCCCGCAGCGTTTCGAATGGCTTTGCTGGTCGCCCCTTTCGCACCGATGATGACCGCTATGCGGTCTTTGGGTACACGGGGAAGCGACTGGCGCATGGTCGGCCGTGATGCCCGATGCTTTTCAATCCCTTGTCCTGCGTTGGAGGAAGGAGAGAGCAAAGCCGACGAGGATGAGGACGACCAGAGACGGGGCGAAAGAAGGCACGAGTCCGGGTGCATCCAGGGAGGCACCCGTAACCACGAGGTAGTTGTCGTTGTTGCCCTCATCGTACTCGTCAATCACGTCGGCGAAGTCGATGACGAGGCGGAGGTCAAACTGACCCGAACGGGGAACCGTGTATTGCCAAACGATGGTCTCGCTGCTGTTGGAGAGGGTTCCTGCTGGAAGGTTGCGTGTTTCCATGACCGTCCAATCAACGTTGGAGGAACGGTCTGCTGGAGCGGTTTCAAGGCGCACGATGACGCTTCCACCGTAATCTTCGTTTGACTCGAGCACGCTGGTGATGGTGATGTTGCCGGTTTGTTCACCGGGCCGGACGACCATGCGGTCCACGTTGGTCTGACTGATGTTCCACGAGAGGTCGAGACCTGGAAGAATCTGGTAAGAAGAGGCTTGCGTCGTGTAGGAGTTGCCCGCTTCGTCCACGAGAATCGCACGCAGCATCAGATGTTGGCGCGACTTCGTGGCCCAGCTGGCCAAGCCCACTTGACCCGATAGGCCGTTGACACCCAACGTCAACCAGCGTCCTGAAAGGTCGGGTGTTTCACCGACGCCGTTGGAGTCAAACCCGTATTGGATGTAGGACGAACCGTTGTCGATGCCGGACTCGGCGTCTTCGGCGTTGAACGTGATGCTGGCTGGGCCAATTCGACTGGTGGTCAATTCGTCCACCGTCCAAGACAAACCGATGGGCGCCGTCTGGTCAACACGAACGGTGACGGTGGCGTTTTGGCCAATGTTACCCACGCGGTCAACGGCTCGAAGGGTGAGGGTGTGAACGCCTTCATCGAGGGTCAACGTGATGGAATCGCTGGTGGTGGTGGTCCACGCTTGTTCAGCGAGCGCGTATTGCACGCTGGCCACGCCGGAGCCCTGCCCGTCGTTGGCTTGGGTGATGAGGCCGCTTACCGTGACGCTGTTGGATTGCTGCCATGCGCTACCGTCGCCTACGGTGATGCTTCCAATGCTGGGGCCTGTTCGGTCAATGCCGATGAACAGGGTGGAAGTGGCCGATAGTCCGGAATGGTCCTGGACGGTAAGGCGTGGCGACCATGTCCCTTCCTGCATGTTTCCGCTGCTCCAATCCCATCCATAACTCAACGAGGACGGGCCGTCGGTTGGCGGTGTTCCGGGACCCGGGACATTGGCCAAGGTGGCTTGCTTCAAATCGTCATCACTGGCGCCCCATCGAAACGCCAAGGTGCCTTGCGCATCAAGGTTGAACCATGCTCGGTCTGAAAGGCTGGCTCCTGCGCCTGCATCGGGGTTCAGTACGGTGAAGGTGGTGATGACGGGAACTTGGTTCACGATGTCAAACCAGCCCGAGGAAGCGAGGGCGAAACTTTCCGTGTCGCTGTCCCATCCCGAGGCTCGGAGTTTGTAGGTGTCGTTGGTGTAACTCGTGGTATCAAGGGGGAACATCCACGGTGTGGTCGTGAGGTTGACGACGGTGGTCCAAGTTGATTCATCGCTGGTGATTTCGATCAACAGGGATTCCAACGTGCCACTTCCAGCGACGCTGAACGTCAGCCCGTAGGTCCCTTTGACCTCATCGCTTTCCGCTGGACCGTTGGAAAAAGCGATGACGAGATTTGAGGCACCTGAAGCTGCTACCGTGAGAGAATCATCCAATTCCTCAACCGGGCAAGTGCCAAGCCAACCGTTGGGGAGCAAGGAGCAGAGCAGAAGGGTGACAAGCCAAACGGCCGCAACGCTTCGTCCCATGCCTTCTCCACACCTTCGGTGAGCCTTCAACTCTCCCCTTCTTCCACCGCCGCAAAGGGCGTTCCCCTCTCCTTCCCGTTTCGTCATGAGGAAAAGGGTGCTGCTTGCTCCTTTTTCCCGGCTTCTTGGAGATGGGTTCAAGTGCTTTGGACGCCCAAGCAGAAGCATGGAGCCGAAAGCCAAGGCGATGTTCATCCTGTGCCTTCTCGTGGCCAGTGTTCTTCCCCTCTCTGTTAACGGCGAAGATAGCGGTGGTGTGCAGGCCTCTGAATTCACGATGTCTCTCACGCCGCAAAACCCCGTTATGGGAGGTTCTGTGGACATTGATGTGGTCCTCTACAACACTCAACAGAGCGACGCTTTTGGCGTTCAAATTGCGTTCTACAAAGAGAACATTGCCACGTCAAATCGTCTTCTCTTGGATGCCGTTGACATCTCCGCAGACTCGTATTACACGGCCAGTACGACGTGGTCGGGATTGACCGAAGGCACGCACAAAATTTGGTTTGAGTTTTCAGCAGGTGGCGACGTGGAGGCTCGCTTCAACAAAGAATTCAGCGTCCAAGGTTTGCCCAATCTCCGAATCGATACCATGGAACTGACCGCTCCTGCACCGGTCTATGCAGGGGACACCGTGCCCTTGTCAACCCTGGTGTTGAATTCAGGAAGCGTCGATGCCGCCGAGACGAAGCTTTTGCTTCAAGTCCCTGAATCTCCGGATGTTCTGTTGACCACGCCGGCCTTGACCGCAGGTTCCTCGGCGTGGGTCAACACCACCATCACCGCACCCAGCAGCGGTGTTCATCTCATTCAGGTCACGCCCGATGCCGAGAACGTGGTGGAAGAAGCCTCGGAAATGAACAAGATGACCGACGTTGAACTCGTGGTCGCTACACGAATGGATTTGAGTTTCAAGGACGACTTGACCGTTACGACGGCCGAGGGTGCGCTCGAAGGTCCGTGGACCGTGGAAGGTACAATGGTTCGTACCAACGGCACGGGTCCTCTGGATGTTCCCGTTCGCCTCCAACTGCAAACACCCACGGGCGGGTTGATCACCGGCCTACCGTTCACCGTCTCCTTCACCGGCGTGGGATACACAGAACAAGTCTTCAGCGCCGTCCTCAATGCCACCACCCTCGGTTCGCTTCCGGACGGCGATCACGTGGTTTCAGCCAACATCAACCCGTTCAACGAAGCAGGTTTCGAACAAGAACGAACCGACAACGACCTGGCTTCGGGTGTTCTCACCATCTATCCAATCCCCGATGTCTATGTCGATGCGAACGCTCTTCCAACCGTTCCCTCCGTCCAATCTGGTGAAGATGTGGAGTGGCGAGTTACCATGGAAAACACAGGCGATATTGGCGTTTCAGGTAATATCCAGTATACCTTTGACGGACTTGAAGGGCAATCCCCTCCCATCTTACTCGATGCGGGTGAAGCGTTCACTTGGACCATCACCCTTCCCACGGCGCTGGGTGCTCACACGGCTGACTTCGAGGGCCAATGGGTCGCAGCTCCGGGAAGTTGGGATGCCAATAAGCAGAATTCCTTCGCCACGGGTACGGTTTTGGTGGAATCAAAACTCAAGCTTGATTGGGAGTATGCTTCCCTTGAATTGTTGGATGTAGACAACAGCGTACCGTCCATGCCGTTGGCGGACGGCGAGGTCTACACCTTGAGCATCAGTTTGACCAGCCAAGAAACAGGTGAAGCAAATTACACCTGTCAAGACGCCAGCAACACGGTCCTCTCCACGATGTCGGTGAACGTCCAAAACCGAGGAGACCGCGCGGAACTCTCTTGCACGTTCACGGCCACAGCCGCCATGACCAGCATTCGTCTTATTCCTGAAGACACTTCAGTCAGCACGACGTTCTCTCGTTCTTTTGCCACGTTGGCCAGCAACACCGGCGAGGATGGTGCAGGCTCAGGTTCAGAATCTGGAACGGTGGCCTTGTTCGGTGCCTTGGCCCTCGCCCTCATCGGGGCCCTGGTGGCCGCCGTTATCCTCACCCGAGAGCGAGAAGAAGATGTCGAACGAGATATCTACGAATACTGTCCTGCTTGCGATGGTGAATTGGAGGGCACTGAAGATCGCTGTCCTCACTGCATGTTCAACCTCAAGAAGGCCCGAAATCAATTCCACGATTGTCACGAGTGCGGTGAATCCGTCCCCGATTTGTTGGAAAACTGTGTGTACTGTGGTGCGCCTCAAGACGTCTCTTCCTTCTTCGAACGTCGCGAACGCCGTGAACGCCGAGAGGTTGTCAAGGAAGAGGTGGCTCTCCCAGAAGACGACGAAGATGAAATTGTCACGGGAACCCAAAACTTCGCTGATGCTGTCAAAGAATTTGGCTTTGATGAGGAACATCTCGAAGAGGAGTGGGATACCAACATCGAGGCCGCAGAGGCCGAAGTTGAAGCCGCTTACGACCGTCGCTTCGCCGATGAAATGGCGATGGAAGAGATGACAGAAGAGGAGATTGAAGCGTACAAAGACCAGGTCACCACCACTTTGCGCTCCCCGGCTGACACCTCTGAAAAGGGTCTTGAATCCATCCTTTCCGAGAAGGGAGAACTCAAGTCATTGGAACAAGAATCCGGTGAACTCAGTGCATCCGATGCCGCGATTCGAGAGCAATTGTTCGAGATCACGGGTGAAGATGGCGTCTTGCCCGGTGAGAAGGTCAAGGTGGGTATGAGCCTGACCGATTCGTCGTTCGCTGGCAACGAAGTGGAGGAGGCCACGGCCAACTTTTCCTTTGATGACGATGACGACGTACCGCTTTCTGCCTCGGTCAATACCGAAAAGGCATCGACGACCAAGGACAAGAAACCTGCTCGTCGCCGTCCGTCCCGCCAAGCCAAGAAAGAGGAACCTGCTCAAACCGACGAGTGCGGAGCGTGCGGTGCTGACCTCCCTGCCGGTGCCTCAGAGTGCAGCGTTTGCGGTGCTAAGTTTGGTTGAGTGTCTGTCGGCGTTCATAGGGGTCGTCATCGCCGGAGCTCGGCCTCATTTCGCTTCATTCAGACAGGTGGACGACGTTTCCCACCGTTTTCAAATGCTCGGCAGCATGGCAGCGAGTGCTTCATAGGGTCTTTGCTCGTGGTTGGTCCATGCGGCGACCTGGACTCGGTGCGGCCCTCCTTATGGCGGTGCTCATGGCGTCCACTTCGGGGTGCATGGGCCTCATTGCTGCAAGGGAATCCGTCGAAAGCCTTCGCCCAGAGGCCTATGAGAGCTTCAACAACAAGAAGGTCACCATCGTACATCAGTTCACCACGGTGGCCGATTACGCCGACGAATACACCAACCGTTCGGTCTTGTTGGTCAACGATAAAACCACAGAGATCAATGTTTACTTCAAGGCCACTTTTGAGTTGTCAAGAAACCTCCCCTCAAGCTTCTGGGACAACGAAAGCCGGTATGTTCGTGCCACCCTCACCGACAGTGAGGGCATGGTCCAATGGGAGCAGGATGTGAGCGAAGACGCCAACCCGCTCGAGGAAACGCTTCAGCCCAACCCCTCGTTTGCCGAAGGGGAATGGGAACTCGACGTCAAGGCGAGGGGCGGCGGGGACAACACCGTCATCTCAGTCAACGACAATTTCGTTATCATCGTCACCATCACCAACACCTGCACGCAATATCCTCTGGTTGAGGATTGTTTTTGATCACACCAAACTCGAGCCGCAGGCATGTCGTCGTGAGCAATGCTGACATTTCCCGGGGCGTTCGTGGTTTCGCACCGCACCACCTTCCGCCATGACGTGTTGCACCTCTCGGACTTTGGCAAAGAGTTCCTCTTCAGCCTCAGCGTCCCAGATGAGTTGGTGAAGGTTGTCTTGGCCGTAGCGCAACAGAGCATAGGGTGGAGAGCGGCCGGTGGTCTTTTCCACCAAGCGTGCATAAGCAAGGGCCTGGAGTCGGTGAGAATCGTGAGGACGCTTGGGAACCTTTCCGGTTTTTTGCTCAACAGGAATGAATTCTGAATCGATGATGACGATTTGGTCGGGTCGCCCTCGTAGACCGGTTTCATCATCGACCAACAGCCGTGACTTTTCTTCGTCATCGGAATAGGAAATCTCATCATCGACGTTCAGGTTGTTTTCCTGAGCCAAGGATTCGGCTGATGCGTTGTTTTTCAAGGCTCGGCGAAGGACCACCGAGGCGAGGAGGGTCCAGCCTACGGTGGTGAAGGCCAACACGAACGAGGCCTGCTCCCGGTCTTCGGCGAACAAAAGAGCACTGGAGTGGAGAGCTAAAACAATCGCTGAGATGAACATGAAGGTTTCCAGAAGTCCGGCTTGAAACCAACCGCCCATGAAATCGTGGGGCTCAAACACCGGCTCGATGTGATCAACATGCCCCTCTTTTTTAGGTAAAAAAGGACGATTGAGACCGATGGTGACTCGCCATGGGACCAACAGAGCCATCACGCCCACCAAGAGAAACGAAAGCGCTCCTACGGCGAGGAATCTGGAAAATTCGAGCACGTTCAGGTCGATGTCATCGATGTATCGAAAGGCCACCGTGTCAACCAGCAAAATCACGATGATGCTGAACCACCACTGCCAAATGAGCAGATTTTTTTGGGTTTGAAATTGATGGCCCTTGAGGTCCATAATGGATTCGTGAATGGCTTGGTGCTGGCGCTTGCCTTCCTCGATTGCCTCACTTTTTCCGCTGGTACCGGTTGCAGCGAGGTGCCAAGAAAGTGGACAGTACGTGTAGCGTTCAAGGTCGCTGGCGCTCACCGGTAGCGGACGGCCATCCGATGCGTGCCATCGTCCATCCTCGCCTTTGACGGCCTCTGGATGGGTTGGAGCGCTTCCTGTGGAAACCTCCTTTTTCTCCGCCATAACAAGGAACAACATGCCCTCTCTATTGAGTCCTTTTCCGCCTTGTGCGGCGTCTTTTCCTCAACGAATGAACGGCGGAACCGGACGAAGCGGTTTAATACAGGGGGTTTGTGGGCGGCTTGCTGTGGTTCAAGATGTCCGAAGAAGCCAGTCTACTCGTGTCCGCCGAAACCTACGAGGAGAACGCCGTGAACATCGGTACACAACAGAAGAGCGCTGACATGAGCCGCTTCATCGACCGTGTCCGTGAAGACGGTCTTTACCTCCTCGACATCAGCATCACGGATGCTCGCATCCGCTCCATCGCTGCACTCCTCAACACCTATGATGCACCTTCCATCATGGTCGTCAGCGCTCGACAATACGGACAACGTCCTGCCCGTATGTTTGCCGAAGCCGTTGGCGCTCACTCTGCCGTCGGCCGTTTCATCCCCGGTTCGCTGACCAACCCTGCCCTCCGCTCGTACATCGAACCGGATATCCTGTTCGTCACCGACCCAGCCAACGACCAGCAAGCGCTTCGAGAGGCTGTGGCTACCGGACTCCCCATCGTCGGTATCGTGGACGCCAACAACCACCTTCGCAACGTCGACATCGCTCTTCCTGCCAACAACAAGGGCCGTCGTTCACTCGCTCTCATCTACTGGCTCCTCGCTCGAGAAGTTCTGAAGGTGCGCGGTGAAACCACCGACGAGGCATGGGCCGAAGCCAACGACCTCGAAGAGTGGGAATCCACCTTCTGAGGTTCAGAGGCCTTCACCGAGAAATCCGCTGATGGCGTTTGCCACGGCTTTGTCCGTGGTTTGTTCATGCATCAAGGTTCGAATCTTTTTGGCGCCCGGCAAACCTTTGGTAAAGGCGATGGCGTGCCGCTGCATCCACTTTCCTTGCAGGCCAACGGTGGCTTCAGACAGAGCGATGTAGCGGTCCCAACACCATTTTCTTGAAGCAAATGCTTGTTGTGTTTCTTCCATGGATTCCCAATCATCATGCAGCTTGACCCACGGTAAATCTTCAAGTTCCATCCAACCCAAACCGACCTTGATGTCAGAAAACACCGTCGGTCGACCGATGGCACCGCGTCCGATCATCAACCCAGACGCACCGGTGTGTTCCAAACAGGCTGCTGCAGAAGCCGAGTCGACCACATCACCGTTGGCGATGACGGGCACTTCCACCCGGTCAACGGCTTCTTTGATGCTCGTCCAGTCAGCGATTCCCGAGTATCGCTGTCGAAGCGTACGCCCGTGAATGCACAGACGTTGAGCGCCAACCTCCTGCAAGCGTTCGCAAATTTCGGTTGAGTTGTTCGCCTTTTTTCCGGTCCCAAGGCGCATCTTGGCGGTGACGGGAACATCGACGCGTTCAACGATGGTTTCCACCATGCTGACCAATCGTTCGGGTTCTCCCATGAGGGCTGCGCCCGCACAAATGTTGGTCACCTTTGGAGCAGGACAACCAAAATTGAGATCGATGACATCCGCTGAGGGTGCAAGCATTTCAGCGGCCGTCGCCATGTCTCCGGGGTCTCCTCCGAAGATTTGGGGGATGAACGGGACTTCGGTTTCATGCGTTTCCATACGGCGCCAGGAGGTCGCAGCCTCGCGAGTCAACGCCGTGGAGTTGGTGAATTCCGTTATGGTCACGTCGGCTCCACATTCTTTCGCCAGAAGTCGGTACGGCAAGTCGGTCACGCCTGACATCGGGGCCAAAAAAAGCGGCCTTGCTTCACCGTCCCAAGGACCTTGTTTTGGAGCAATGAATTCGGACATGACGCCACCCCTTCAATCGGAAGCCTGTGCGGTGAGGGCCTCGTCAAGGAGTCCAGCCACCCGCACCATTCGTCGCAACACCCGGTCGAGCCGGTCTTGCACCCGCCGTTGTACGGCACCGGCGGAGGCTCCAGACATTCTGTATCCCATGGGCAAGCGACCGCCGAGCAGGTTCAGGAGCAACATTTGGTCCCGGGCTTCCACAGAAGCGAGATGTTTTGCGACGTTTTCGATGGACAAGGTGCCCTTTCCGAGGGACTGTAACAATCCTGTTTGCTGTTTTTCGTTCAAGAGACGTTGGAATCCTCCTTTCTTCAGCATCCAATCTTCACCTCGGCGTTGATGTTGGGTGGTCATGGCCGTCCACAAGGCGGTGTTGAGTCGGTCCGTTCTTGGCACACGCTCGACCATACCGGTGGCTCGAAAACGGTCAAGAATTCGTCCAACCCTTGCCTTTTGCCCGCCGTGTATTTCCGCTGCTTCGTCCAGCGAGAGAGGGAGGTCTCGTTCCAGCAAGGTGGAAAAGAGACGTACGGAAAGGGAATCTGCGGCAATCTCAGCACCTGGGCGTTCCCCAAGCAAGCCAAAATCGTTCATCCAGTGAGAGAGTTCGTCGCCCTCAGCACCGGTTTGGAGCGGTCGGTGGTCCACCAAACCAATGGAGAAAGAGGCGTGTTCATCTTGCGGTAATTCAACGGGCAAGGGTTCACCAGCGCGTCCCCAACGGGCGTCGAGGAGATTGAAGCGTTGTTGGACGATGAGCGTGGCATGCTGTTGGAGATAGGCCACGGCGTTGGTTAAGGAGCCGCCACGCAGGAAGTACTTCCTCCAACCTTTCCCTTCGTTGGTAAATCCAATCAAGCCAGTTTCAACCAATCGAGCCAGATGGTGGTTGAGGGAGGCGGGCATCTGCGCCAATTCATCCGCAAGCATTTGAGCATCCCAACTTTGGTTCGGGGCCCCCAGCAGGTGGTCCCGCAACAGGCGGTGAACGGGGCCTGCCCGACCGTGGTCTGCCGTGGCGTCTCCTCGCTTTCGCACCAAGGAGAGGGTGTCGATCAGCCAGGCGACCAGACCGTCCACTTCACGCTCCGTCGTTGGCAGAGGGTGTTCGACCAGGCGAAGTGAGAACATGTTGTCACGGCATCGTCAAGGGTCTTTGAAGCCTGTGCAATAATTGCCGCTCAAGCGACAGATTTCGTAATTGAGACTGACGCAGCGTCATGCCAAACGACGTTCGTCCACGAAGTCATAATCCACGCCTGTCCGGGCTTGCGTGTAAATTTCCAGGTTGATGTGTGGCATCAATTCGATACGGTCCTCACGCAAGATTCCACGTCGGCGGAGCACCTTGATGGCGCTGTGAACGGTGGCTCGGGTTCGACCAAGCCTGCGAGCCAATGCAGCTTGAGACCGAGGTACCCCCTCTCGGTCAATGTTTTCGAGGATCATGCGTTGCACGGGTGAAAGACCGATGGGCAATTGTTGAGCCATGCGCTCTTCTCCCACGACTTTGCTTCGCAGGACCTCAACTTGGCTCGGTCCACCGGCAAAATAGCAGGTGCGTCCATTGACCGGCATCACGGTTACCGCTCGACGTGTTTGGAGGACATCGAGATGATGGCGTAGGGTGCCGTTGGCCGTGTTCATGACGGTTTGGAGTTCTCGATAGCACAGGCCAGGGCGCGCCTCAAGGGTGGAAAGAATACGTCGGCGAAGCGGATGTTCATGCGCCACTGCTCGGGTGGAAATACCGCCAAAGGCCATGGCCCCGACGGCGCTAGCGACGGTTGCAATTCCGCCTGCGAGACCAACGACACCGGTGGCAGCTCCCGTCAAACCCGCCGCGAGCCAAGGGCGCTGCCGGGTCCACTGAGCCAGAAGAGGCATGAGAGGAGGTTGGCCTTCTCCTCCCTTAATCCATCGCCTTCTTGTTCGTTTTTATCGGTTGAAACACTCTCGGTTTGAAGGCGTTCGTTTTTCGTTAAAATAGGGTCGCAGTGCTTATCTTTTGTCGAGGTGTGAAGCCCATGAGAGACCAAGCATTGGAAGAAAAATTACAGCACGCTTTGGACGAAGGTCACAACGTATGGGTCGTTGGTGATGTCCACGGATTTTACCAAACGATGGTCGAACTGTGTCATCGCTTGGCGCTTGAGGAAAACGACTGGGTGGTCTTTCTCGGAGATTTGATTGACCGAGGACCCAATTCCTTTGGCGTGGTCCATCACGTCATGTCAGCGTCCCGCATGGCCACGGTGAAAGGAAACCACGAGGACATGATGGTTCAACAGTTCACCATGGAGAAACTGGAACAACCCGACATCGATGTCATGCTTTGGATGCGGAACGGAGGAGACACCACGGTGGAATCCTACATTCGGGCCCACCAAACAACCGAAGGAGAGTTGGACCAATCGGCCCTTGAGGCCTGCGCCCAACAGCACACGGCTTGGATGTCTGAACTGCCTACGCACATCGTTCTTGATCGATGGCGATTGGTTCACGCAGGCTACCGCCCAGGGGTCGATTTAGAACATCAATCCGACGATGATTTGCTCTGGATTCGAAACGACTTTCATTCTTCAGGAACACCCGTTGACGCTTCTCGAACGGTGGTCTTTGGACACACCATCACGGCGGGTCTGCCTGGTCGTACCGTGGAAGATTGGGGCAAACCTTGGGAGAGTGAGGTGGCCTTGGACGATGAACGACCCTGCGCCATCGGCCTTGATACGTGCCTCTATCACGGGCCGGAGCAAAAGCGATTGTTGACGGCGCTGAACCTGAGAACCGGGCAAGCCGTTCAACAAGCAAGGGTTGAGGCTCAATCCTGAACAACCGAACCGGCGACCATTTTCAAGTGAGCAACCAACGGTGAAAGTAAGCGCCCACAGGTTCGTCCGTGAGCACTGAGTTCGTAGCTCACCTTGACCGGTGGGCCATCGGTGACCACCCGCAGGACCAACCCTTCTTCCGTGAGGTATCGAAGTTTGTCCGAAAGCGTACGGCTCGAAATACCGGTCAGCATGCTCTTCATTTCGTTGAACCTTCGTGGGCCGGTGATGTAGAGGGTGGCGAGAATTTCGATGGTCCATCTTGAAGCAAAAACTTGCAGGGCTTCAACGGCGGCTTCGACTTCCCACGCAGCATTGTAGGGGCCTTTGCCAGAGTGCTTTGCCAGCATGTTCCTGATGGCTGTGCCTTTGTCAATGGTGGTTTGGATTCCGTCTTCAATCGCTGTGAATTCGTCGGACGGAATGGACATCGGCGGTGTGGGCATGGTCGCTCAGCCTGCGGGAATCGGTTTGACTACTTGATGTCTTTTCTACACCAAGATTCCTTTCGCAATCAAATGCAAAATCGCACGCTCGGTTGAGGTCATCCCTTCAAGAGGAGCCAACCCTTCCCGGTTGTATGGAGCCAAGCGCTGCGCCTTCCGCCAAGCGTGTGTTGCTGGTGAGAGGGGGGGTGTTGACGCCCTTCTCCGGTATCGGAGGCGCCTTCCACGACTTGAAGACCGCTCTTGAGGAGGGTCAAATCTCCGGTTGGCGGACGGCTGGTGTCGAGGAATACAACCTCGGCGAGCGGGCCTCAGGATTGAAACGATTGCGAGAGCGGTGGTTTCGCCATCCGTCTCGCGTGGTTTCCAGCATCAAAAATCTCCGGAAAAAAGGAGAGGTGGATCTTGTTTTTGTCAGCGACCAGGAGCAAGCCCATCTCGTACCCTCCAACTCGGCGGTCCCCGTCGTGGTGTATGTTCACGATTTCTTTCATTTGTTCCCTCACATCATCACCCTTTCCGGTGAACGGGTTGAGGTGGGCGAACCACGACCGGGTTTCATTCGGCGTCGCGATTTGCGCCGTTTGATGAAAGGCTTGCAGCGGGCAGACGCTTTCATCTGCAGCACGAGGGCCGTCGCCCAAGCCTGCAAGCAGCACTTTCCAGACACGCCGCTGTATCAAATTCCATACGCCATCGACGTGGAACGACACGCACCGCCTGCTGTGCTCCCTCCTGCCCCTGGAGCGTTGTCACCCGACGCTTGCCACCTGCTTGTGGTGGGAAGTCATGACCCGCGCAAGCGCCTTGCTTTCCTCATGCGCGTGTTGGCGCAACTCCCGAAAAACGTCGCCAACGATGTCCGAGTTCACCACATTGGGGGCGATGGCTGCCCGCATGGTGGGCCTTCTGCGACCTCGCTCGCCAACGACCAGGGTGTGAACTGGCATTGGGTCGGTTCGAACATCAGCGACGACGTGCTGAACGCTTACCGGTGGCACTGTGAGGCCTTGCTCTTTCCTTCAGGCGCTGAAGGCTTCGGTTACCCTACGGTTGAATCAATGGCTGCTGGGCAACCGGTCTTGGCCTCTGACCGGCCGGCACACAACGAGTTGATGCCCGAAGGCACGGTGCTTGACCCTGAAGACGTGGAGGTTTGGGTAAAGGCCATCGTTGAGGTTCATGCGACATGGCTTGGTCGGGATGGCGATGCACGGAAGCCTGAGCCGACGCTGATGGAGCATGTTTCTTTCCTTGCTCCTGAACGATTCAATCGAGAGATGTCGGACGCTTGGGACACCATCGCTTCATCCTGACCCTCCGTATTCTTCATGAGCGGCGTTGAATTCGCAAGGTCATGACTCAACCGATTCAGCGCGTCGCCGTGGTCGGCGCCGGTAATATGGGCTCAGGTATCGCACAAAAGAGTGCGCAGGAAGAATTCGACGTGCAGATGGTTGACCGCGAACTCCAATGGGTGGAGCGAGGTCAATCCATCATCGCCAATTTCCTTGAGGAAGCCGTCGAACGTCGTATCTTCTCTCCCGGTCAGGTGGAAGCCATCCAAGGGCGCATCACCGGCGTGGTTGGGGTGGAAAACACCGCTGAAAACACCGATTTGGTCATCGAAGCGGTCTTCGAGGACTTTGATGTGAAGACCGCCGTGTTCACCGCTCTTGACGAAGCCTGCGGAGAGGGTACGATTCTTGCTTCCAACACGTCCTCACTTTCGGTGAACGCCCTGGCCGAAGCCACCGGTCGTCCGGACCGATTCGTCGGATTGCATTTCTTCTACCACCCAGCCAAGAACCGCTTGGTGGAAGTGATCCCTGCCCAAGCCTCGAGCCAAGAAACGGTCGACAAGGTCGTTCAGTACTGCAAAATGCTCGGAAAGGTGGTCATCGTTTGTGCCGACCGTCCGGGTTTCGTCGTCAACCGCTTCTTCGTGCCGTGGCTCAACGAAGCCTGTCTTTTGCTCGAAGAGGGCGTTGCCAATGCTGCACAAATTGACGCCATTGCGTGCAAAGCCTTCCGCATTGGGCTCGGACCATTCGGGCTGATGAACTTGACCGGGCCCCCCATCGCCCTTCATTCCACGGACTACCTTGCCGAACAGCTTCATACACCTCGCTACACCGGTGCTGCGAACCTTCGAGCGCTGATTGACGCCAACGAACAGTGGGATGTATCCGAGGAGGCCGCTTACACCGACGAGCAATACACCGCCGTTTCCGAACGCCTGCTTGGCGTGGTGTTCGGTGTCGCCGCTCAAATCGTTGAAGAAGACATCTGCAGCATGGAAGATGTTGACCGCGGGGCCAAAGTCGGTCTTCGCTGGGCCCGTGGGCCGTTTGAGATGATGAATCGAATCGGCGTTGGAGAAGCGTGCCGCATGGCCACTGCCTACGCCCAGACAGCGGGAGAGGGCTGGAGCGTTCCTGCCTTCTTCACCCAACAAGGCAACACGCCCTGGGACTTTTCCTATGTTGACACCACCGTTCACGACGGCGTGGCCACCATCACCATCAACCGCCCGGAGGCCATGAACGCCCTCAATGTCACCGTGGTCAACCAGCTGACGCAAGCCGTGGCGGCTGCCAACGCCAACGATGCGGTCAACACCATCGTGCTTGACGGTGCAGGGAAGGCCTTCGTTGCCGGTGCGGATGTGAAATTCTTTGTCGACAAAATTCGAGCCGACGCCATCCCCGACATCTACGATTTCACTGCCGAGGGTCATGAATTGCTCAACATGTTGGAAACCTCCAGCAAAACGACGATTGCCTTGACCACCGGTTTGGCTTTGGGCGGTGGATTGGAACTTGCTTTGGCTTGCGATTACCGCATCGGGACCCGCCGCACACAGTTCCGTTTCCCCGAGACATCCATCGGCATCTATCCCGGTTTGGGTGGCTCGCAGCGACCGGCCCGCATCTGCGGTATCCCCGTGGCTCGTTGGGCCGTCTTGGCTGGAAACTTCATGGACGCCAACACCGCTGCTGACCTCGGTTTGGTCACGCACCTGGTCGATGTCGCAGGCGTTGATGCTTGCATCAAAACGCTGGCGAGCGAGGGCAAGCCTGCTGAGAAATATCCAGGTCAACCCGCTAACCCCGCCTCCCCCGTCGCCAAGTTTGCGTCCACGTTCTTCACCGACGAGAACATGGCCGTGCTCATGAACGGTGATTGTCCAGACGGCTTCGACAAGGAAGAGAAAATCGTCGCCCGTCAGATCAAGAGTTTGTCATTCACAGCGCCCATTGGGTTGCGCATGGCCAGCGACCTCATCGATGCCACGGCGACGACCGACCTCCAAGCTGGATTGAAGTTGGAACTGGACGGCTTGAACACGATATTTTCGACCAAAGATGCTCTGGAAGGCTTGTCGGCGCTGATTGAAAACCGACGCCCGACCTATACCAACGAGTGATCAAGCCCACTGCTCGGCCAAATCGCTGAGCGACTGAACGATGGCGACGATGTCCACGTTCTCGTTGCTTTCCTGAGCCATCTGTAGCCGGTTGAGTACGGCCTCGACGGTCTCTTCGGACGGGACTTCACCGGTCAACTCCTCGATGACATCAGCGACGCTTCGTCCTCGGCCGTTCAACACCGCGAGGAGAGCCTTGAATCGCTCTTCTTCGTCCTTGGGTCCACGTGCGGTCATTCCATCACCTCGACGTTGATGTTGTTGAGGCCGTACCATTCTGTCCACGGCACGGGTTCTTCATCGGTCCACTGGCTTAGAGGGCCTTGCTTGCTGAGCATGGCATCGTTCTCACCGTCGACAAAGGAACGGTTGCTGCTGTGCTTTGGACCGGGTTGACCCAAGACCATGGCAGATTCCAAAATGCCTGCTCCTAAACTGAGGCTGGTGGTGTCGGTGATGCTCCAATAGGAAGCGAAACGAGGATGGGTGTGGACCCACAATTTGAACGGAATGCGGCCGCCAACCGGTGGTTGAAGGGTGACTTGGCCGGCCGTCCCCCAGTCGATGAAAATCTTCTCATCGGCGTCGATGAGCACCGAGGTCTCTAGCCCGGCCATGACCGAAAGAACGTACACGCCGTCCCATCGTCCAGCTTGGGCAAGCATGCCTTGGGCAGCGAGTAAATCCTCGTCGTCCACGCGCTTTTCTTGAGCAGCGAGGCAAGCGCGTTGCCACATGTCGTCTTCCAATTCGAGTCCTTCAGCGTCAGGCAGGCCAATCATGCGCTCACCTCCGGGAAGGACAGAGCACCATAGGTCAGACTGCCCATGGATTGGACGGGGGCGGGGCGCCCTCGCCAAAGTTGGGTGGCCCATTGGGCACCAAAAGCAGCGGCAGAAGCAAAGCCGTATTCCAAATTACCAGCATCCAAAGCACCAGGCACTTGGCAACTGGCTGGAGCGTGGTCGGGGGTCATCCGCTCAACCAAAGCAGGGAGGGATTTGGAAGACAAAGCCACATGGCCGTCACCGCTGCAACGAAGATCCAGCCAAGGAATGTTGAGTTGATGCACAAGGCGACGTGGTTCTGGGCGGTCGACGCAGACCACCACGAAATCGTAGCCATCAAGTTGCTCAGCGGTCCGCAAATTTTCTACGATGGCTTTTACGCGCAAAGATGAGTTTTCGTCGTCCAATCGCTTGGCGATGGCGCTGACTTTGGCCGAACCGATGTCGTCCTCAGTATAGCGTTGATGGCCCAAATTGGTCGCTTCGACGATGTCGGCGTCCATCAGGGTGATGTTACCTTGGAGGTTGACCCTGCGCAAGGCAGGGACCAAGAGTTCAGTCAGTTGGGTGCCGATGCCTCCAGCACCGACCAAAAGCAGATTCCGTGGGGTTCGCTCCTCGTTCATACAGGAGAAGATGCTCAAGGCTACTTAAAGAATCCAAAAAGAAGAATTTTTCAGGCCGATTCGTCGTTCAAAAACGGCGCCATGATGCGCTCAATCGCCTCGAGCTGACTCTCCGGGGGATAGTTGCTCGCGACGTGTTTTCTACCTGCGCTGGCCCAAGTCTCTCGGGTTTTGGGGTCTGCTGCTGCTTCGTAGGCCGCTAACCAGCCTGCTTGGTCCTCCCGCTGGACGAGTATACCGGCGCCTGAACCCGTCATGG
>JASLVM010000001.1 GCA_030741355.1 Candidatus Poseidonia sp.
TGAGCATCAGGAAGAAGGTCGGGTCAAAGGTACCGTAAGTGGGCCGGCCGACCAAACCCACCATCAGTTCAAAGGGACGCGAGACAGCGTCGTTCTCAAGAGCGACCGGGGGCGTGGGCTCATGGTGGTGATCGTCATGGTCGTCGTGGTGATGGTCGTTCACGAAGGCTTCGACCTCAACGTGGGAAGCCATGTCCTTGAGAGCCGACTTCACGGCGTTGGTTTTGGAAGAAGGAACCCATGCGTCCAGGGCGAAGGCTTGACCGGAGACAGCAAGTTGAGTGGGCGCCGTGTGGATTTCATCCTCTTTGGTGAGGTACTCGTGGATAGCGAGGATGTTGCGGCCGTTGTTTCGAGCCCAACGCTGCGCATCTTCTGAAGCGGAGAACATGGTGCCCTCGACCTCGCTGCGCTTAGCCAACAACTGTTTGAGGGCCTCGTCGGCAGATCCGCTCATGGTTGGAATTTGGACCGGCTTGCCGCCGAGTTCACCCATGGCCATCTGCACTTCTGCGCCTTCGGAAGGCAAGCAGGCGACGGCGACGATGCCCGGGGCCGAGGCGAGTTCCACTTTCTGAGCCAGGGAGCCAAACATCGACCGTGCTTTGCTGGCTTTTTTGGTTTCAGAGACATAGACTTCCACACGGTCGGAGCCAGCAAGGAGGTCCAAGTCCATGTTCAAAGGAGCCAATCGGCGCAAGAGGTGAATCTGTTCGTCAAGTACCTCCAGCTCTGCTTCGGAGTCTCGGTGTGTGTCAAGAAGGTCAAGGCCGGTTTGCAACTCTTCTGAGAACGAGCCCTCGAGCAATTCCCTGACGCGTCGAAGCGGCACCGGGCCTTCGGCGTTGACGGGTTTGAAAGCAGAAATGGCTGCCCGGACCTTGGCAAGGAGGGAGCTGACGTGATTGGCTTCATCGGAGACGCTTGCTTGGCCGACGTTCACACCTTCTTCGAAGTTGGTGTAGGATTCGATGTGGACGCAGCCAAGTTCCGTACACGTTCGCAGCACATCGGCCATACGGCCAACCGGTGCGGCGACCGTAAGACGAGACATGGCGACGGTGTCAAACATTTGATCGCCTCATTCAGATGACAGTGCGTTCACGACCATATCAACGGCCGAATCTTGGTTGTTCGATGAACTTGATTCAATGCTCGCCACTTCCTTCGCTCCAGCCGCCTTGACTTGGTCGGCTTCGCCTTGCGCCTTGTTTCGGGCGTCGTCCAGAATTTTCTGCGTCATGGCCACCGTTTCATCGGCTGCATTTTGCACCATTTCAGAGGATTTTCGTCGAGCATCTGCTACGATTTTGGATGCTTCTTCTTGTGCATCCGAAAGGCGCTTTTCGGCGTCTTGCTCTGCGGTTTTGATGCTTCGAAGGACCTCGGACATACCCATGAAGAACACCTGTTGACTTTCCCAGCGAAAGGGGGTTTAAGAGTCTAACGGGGTGTGTTCTTTGGTTCAATTTTCGGGCTTAGTACCACGAAAACGACTGGCCATGCCGAACGGATAAAGGAGCCGACCCTGAACGTTTTGAAAACCAACCTTCTTCATCATTTTTCGATAGTAGCCGTTGGTACCGTAATGTGTGTAACTGCGAGCAAGACCTTTCCAAGGATGGTCTTTTTCCCTCGTGATGACCCTCGCCATCAGTTGAACCACGCTGTTCATCCAAAGGTAGCCAAAAAAACCGTGGAGTTTGTTGGCCTTCCCCGCATCGCAAATCACCAAACGACCCCCCGGTTTTAGCACCCTGAAGATCTCGTTGAGCCCCTGCTCTTTGTCCTTGAAATCTCGGAAAGAGAACAAGCAGAAAACCATGTCAAACGAATCGTCGGGCAGCGGTATGTCTTCTGCGATGGCCTCGACATAGGTCGCCGGTTCTTCACCGCGCTTTGCACGGGCGCCGTCCACTCGAGGTTGGGCTGTGGCCAACATTTCAGGCGACGGGTCCAGACAGGTCAATTCCATTCCAACCAAATCCTCTGCGAAGGAGCCTGGGCCGCATCCCACTTCGAGCACCTTCATGCCGGGCGTTGCATGGTTTCTGACATTTCGCCTCCAACGCTTGTCTTGACCGAACGTCATCCATTTGTTCACGCGGTCGTAATTGGGAATGGTGGCTTCGAGTTGCCCCTCAAGCTCTTCCCAAGCCTCGGAGTCAATGCCGGACGGGTCGTATCCTCCGGTCGCAGCGCGCTTCCCCATGGTGGACTGCGCACGCCCGACTGTTTTGGACATGTCGTTTGCACCACAGGCGGCCGTCAAGCGATACGTTCCACGGTTTCTGGCGTAATACCTTCTTCGGGCGTTACTCGGAACACGAGAATTTTCAAGTTCTCAGGAGCGTTTCTAAACTTCGAGACAATCATCGAGTTTTCGAAGTCGGTACCGATGGTTCGAACCTTGAATGAGAGCACCATGTCGGCGATGGATGACAATTCCTGTTTGATGGAAGGGTCGAGACCGTCGGACGATACCGAAATCATCAGCAAACCACGCACCATTTGGGCGTGGGCCTGAAGCATACGAACCATGGAGATGACGCGAGCGGGGTCTTCTCGCTGCAGGAAGAAATCAAGGTTGTCGAGGACCACCCTAAAATACGGCCCGAGCCCCATGATTTCGTTGGTGACCTCGGTGAGGTAATCCTGGCTACTGTCATCGACAAACCGAGTTTGAGCAAGGCGTTGGATGTCAGCCAGTTGAAAGCCCTCAAGGCGGTATCGACTGGCGAGCAACTCACGTTCCAGGACATTGGCATTGTACTCTTCGCCAATCGTTCGAACTTTGATGTCGAGCGGCCAGTTGTATTTCTTGAAAATTCGAATGATTTCTTGTTGGCCTTCATCGGTTGCGATGTAGAGGGTGTTTTCAGGCTCCTCTGCGGGCGACGTGAATTGTTTAGCGAACAACTCGCTACCGGAACCGGTTTCGGTAAAGGCGATCATGGTAAATCCTCGTGGGACGCCCCCCCGCATTTCGTTGTCAAATTTTGGAACGCCGAAGGAGCCGACGGAGCCAAAGAACTCTTCATCCTCAGGGTCAAAGGTCATTTTTCGAGCCATGCATCATCACCTCAGAGGAGGACCACCTGTCCACGGTCGATCAAATCGGTGCAATAGGTGTCAAGATTTGCAAGCACGAGCGGTGGCGTCTGGTCGGGAACGTTGAGCATCACGGAAAGCACCTCTCGCTGCCGGAACGTGTTGATGAAGGTGTGAAGATACTCTGCGAGCATCCGGTCGTCGTTGTAGATGGCCAAGGCGTTCACGCTGTCAAGGAAGACAAAATTTCGTGCACTGCTGACGGTTCTCAGCGTGTAAAGGGTGCGCAGCAGGATGCTTTCCAGCATGATGGGGCTGTCAACGAACGTGATGTTGGAATAAGGAACATCCGTCCCCCCAAGCACACCAGAAGACACCAAATCAAGAAATTGAATCCCGGAGACATCAACGCCGATCGATTCGAAGGCTTGTATGATTTCAACTGCACCTCGACTGGCAGAGATGTATACGCCGCCCATCTCAAACATCTGCATGAGCGGAATCATGGTGCTGGCGGTGACGGCGAACGAGTTGGTGGCGCTCATGCGAACCTGAACGGAGCTTCCCAGCGAGACTTGAGTCAGTTGTTCGGCAATCTGTTGGTCAAGTTCAAACATCTTCATTGCCCCCATCTGGATGTCTTGTCGGCCGAAGCACCCCATTTGAGCATCGGAATGAGCATCACCCCAAGCGGCGTCAATTCAATAGCGTGTTTCGCTCGGCTGTGCGAGGTACCACGCATCTTCACCACTTGCAAGAATCGGAGCAAATGGCCCATTCGCTCTGAGTCGCCCATGACGATGATGCCGTCAGCAATGGCTTCTTCAACACCAAAGGAAGACCAGTGGGCGTTTTCGGTGGCCGAGGTGATTTCGGAAATCAGGATGGTGGTGCAGCCCAGCGTGGCCAATTTCTTTCCGAGCGTAAACAAGAAGTCTCGAATCAATTGTTCCGATTTGATCTTGTAACAAAGCGTGGTGACCGAATCGATGACCAGGCGAGTGACACCGATGGTGTTCACAATATCGACGATGGATTTGATCAGGGCGTGAACGTCATCAAGGTCAAAGGAGGCCTTTTCGAGACCCAACCATGAGTAGAGAACGTCCATGTCAAAGACGTTGATGAGCCCCGAATCAACCATGTTCATGTCAAAGAAGGCGTATTGGCGAATGTTTTCCAGCAGTTTCACCGAAGGCTCAGTGGCGGTAAAGTGAGCGCATGCCTCGCCGGCCAAAGCACCTCGAACGAGGAATTCCATGCCAAGGGTTGTTTTTCCTGAACCACAGGTTCCAGCGGCCAGCACGGTTGAGCCGTAGGGAATCCCACCGCGTAGAATCTCATCCAATCCATGGATGCCCGTCACGCATCGGTCTCGGGTGTAAACGCTCGTCGGTTGCATGGGGACCAAACGGAAGGAACAGGCTTGGGTTGATGAAGTGTGCGGAAAGCAGACGATTACGCAACACCGATTCAGGCGGTACCTTCACCGGGAGTTGGCGAGTCTTCTAACGCCCATGAACTGGACTCAAAGCGGTCGTCTCCATCCCAAACCAAGGATTGTCCGGTCACCATGAACAGTTGGGTGTTCCCCCCCCACTCAACCCGCATGACATCAACGGGCGTGATCTCGTCAAGTTGCGTGTAGCGGAGGCTCAAGGTGCCTTGGCCGTTCGCCAAACCGTCCAATTGCCCCACGCCCAAGAAGCCCAAGGAACCCAAGTCGACCACGTGCGTTGCATTGCCCACCGCTTGAGACGACGCATCCCCGGTGAACAAGGAAAGCGATTGACCGGAGAGGACACCCGATTGCAAAAGGAGGTTACTCGAACTGCTTCCGGAGGTGTGATTCAACGACCATCCTTTCAAAGCAACAGCGAAGTCGTTTGGGTTCTCAACCTCAATCCATTCCGGGCCGCTGGAGGAAGGGCGAGCCATGACTTCGGTTAGGTGGAGCACGTTGTTCTTGCGGCCGCCATCATGGACTTCCAAAATCACGCGAATCAATTCACCGTCCTGTTGGAACGAACGATAGGCCGTGGAGGAGGAAGGGGCCGTACCTCGCTCAGTCCCGCCCTCAAACAAAACGGTCGACGCACGACCTGCTTGTGTGCTTTCAGCGACCACGATGGTTAGACGAAGACTCATGTCGACATCAAGGCCCAAGCCGGAGGCCATACCGTCTTCGGTGACGTTGTGGAGCGCTACAATGCGATCCATGTCAAGTCGCTGATGCATCAACAAACCCGGTTGAACCCTTCCTTCGTGAAGCGCATCGGCGGAAGCCAAATGCCAATCGGCTGAAGCGTTTGCATAATCCAAACCATCGGCGTACGGAACAAACCATCCTTCGCCCGAAGTGAGTCGATCCAGGCCCAACGACGCCGCTCGGTCTAACCGGTCGACGTCAGGGTCGTTGGAACCCATTTGGAGTTGGGCCAGAGAGAGAAAAGCCGTGAGAATCATCAAAAACAGCGTGAACGCTGATAGGAATTCAATCACGGCCGTCAAGGCACCTTCATCCCGCTCGCAAGCAAGGGGCGTTCGGCGCATGCACTGACCATGCCTGCACAATTCATGAGGTTGCCGCATGAAACCATGCGAACGGCCTAAACTGACCCCACTTGTCGCATCAACCATCACCGCCAAATGCTCAAATTAGGCTGATGAGAAGCGATGAGTCTTTGAATCACGGATGGAAGGAGGTTACGATGACCGAGCGAAAGCAACGCGAGATTCCCAACCGACGAACCAGTCTTGGTTTCGTTGTCATGCTCCTTTTGTCAACCCTTGGAGTGCTTGCTACGGCCCCAGCCTCAAGCGCGAGCCTGACGGGTTCAATCGGTATTTCCGGCAGCTCATCGCCGGTGCCCGATGCATGGTATTCATCGTTCGACACCATCAGTTTTGAAGCCGAAGTCACCAACTTCTACAACAGCCCATCGGGTGCTGCCCGAGTTCTCACGTGGTATGCATGCGACGGCGACATCACCGCCTCCTCTTGCAAATCGGTCTACGATGAAACCGGCCAGTTCAACATGGGGAACATCCAGGGCCAATCCACCGAACTTGTGCCCTCCACCGCACTGTGGATTCCCGGGCAAAACGCAGAAGGGACCTTCACCATCGTCTACAGTTTCAGTCAAAATGACCAGGTTCCCTCCGACGACGAGTTCCGTTTCACCATCAACTTGACCAACGATTTCGTCGACGTGATTGCAGATACCGACCACAACCCCATTGAACACCTCCAGAATCTTGCTGTTTACGACCAGGAAAGCGTGTTGAACACGGGAACAGACTATGTCTTCAAAGCCAAGGGCCAATCCACGTTGTGCGGTTTGTGCACCTTCACGGGAGAGTTTGGATGGCAACTCTGGGATGAACAGGAGACCATGATGCTCAAAGAGGCTTACAAATCGGTGGAAAACCTTCCTGCTTGGGGTGGCTACGACCCGTACAACATCAACTTGCCAGCGTTCAATTACGGACAGGAAGGACGGTACATGCTGAAATTTGGACTGTTCAGCAGCACAGGAAACCCTCACGCTGACCTCAACCCCTCAAACAACCTCGCAGCCTACGAGATCGTCCTGAACGACAGCATTGACCTCAAAGTGATGGAGGTCTACCCAAGCCATAACGCCCAATCCTCACAATTCTACTACGGTAACGACCGTGTGATTTCCACCTTTGCCAATCTCGGGAACATGTCGGTTGAGAACATCACGGTCTCGTATCAGGTGTACAACACCCAATACGAACTCGAGGTGGAGGACAGTTGTGACATCGCCGTCATGCACCCCAGCGAGACAGAAACCTGCACCTTCAACATGACCACCACTGGAAACAACCGTTTGATTCGGGTGCAATTGCCCACCATCTATCAAAACGGCGAGGATGTACGAATGAGCGACAACCTCTACTCACTCAACGCCAACGTCCAAGTTGGCGCCATCAACCCCTCCGTCCAAACCAATTCCGAAAACAACGTCTTCCTCACCACCGAGGATGTTGAGCTTGTGGCCCGTTTCAGTTCCATCGCCTCACAACCCCTCAACTACACGTGGAGAGAGGGTTTCTATGTCTGGGGGCACGGACAAGTGCTGAATCGAACTGGAGAAGCGTTTGGCCTCGGGCACCACAACCTCACGCTCCAAGCCACCGACCCTTGGGGTGAGACGGAATACGCTTACGTGGAATTCGACGTGTTGAATTCGGTCAACCTGAGCGTTGAACCTTACTTTACAGGGTTTGCCATTACGGAGCAGGAAGCCGCCTTCTCCCACGACATCCTCCTTCCCCATCTTGGCAAAAATTACGGCATAGGTGGCGGCGATTCACCGTTGATGATGATCGCCGTTGATGTGCAATCGCTCTCGAGTGAAGAAGAAGGATTGCGAAACATTGGCCTGACCCTGGATTTGACCTCAATTCTGCCCGAAAATATCGATTTGACCACGGTCGATATTCGCTACCTCCCCTCTACTGAAAGCGTTGAGTGGGAGTTCCTTGACGGCGTTGACGGCTACACCTTCGGCCCGGATTCTCAAACGGTGGACATTTCGATGACCAAAGACGGCGTGATCCTCCTTATCGGCGTGCTCCCACCAACCAACGCCACCGCTGAAGACGTGGAATGGACACAACTCGTTGACGGTCAAATCCAACTGGACTGGACCCCGAACGGTGACATCACGAACCCTTACGTCGGTGGATGGAACATCTACAAGATTCAGGGCATTTCAGGAACCACGGTCTTCCCGGAAACGGCGACCGGCATCAACGAGAACATCTGGGAAGAGTTGACCCTGGAAAGTCTCGCCACCACTTTACCCCTCGGTGATCAAACTTGGCTCGACCCCGACCGGCTTGAAACAGGCATTTGCGCCTCTTATGCTATCATTCCCATCGACCGAGAAGGAAATCCCAACCTCCAGATGGCCAACATCACTCGGGTTGACGGGGTTGCAGGTCAACTCTGCGGCGATGCCATTCCACCATCGACCTCTCTGGTCGGCCTCTCGCACACATGGACCTTCACGAACAGCACGGAGTGCTACGAAGAACAGCAAGATTGGTCGGTGTGCTACACGGTAGACCTTTCGTGGACATGGCCCCCTCACGAGGCTCAAGGCAACGTCACTTGGAACATCTACCGCATTGAAGCAAGACCAAGCAACATTGACCTCAAGTTCATCGAACCCATCGTCGAGGGCCTGGAGGGCGTTCCAGGCGAAACGGGGACGCTCACTCAGAGCGGCCTTGACCGAGACGGCGTCCAGCCTTACCGGACGTATTACTACATCTTGGCCCCAATTGACAGCGTTGGAAATGAATTGATGGCGGCCAACTACCCCTCGGACAACATTGAACGAGTGCAAATCGATGACGATTGGTGGACGTATAACCAACACCTCATCCCTCCTGAACCGGAGCCCCCTGAACCCCCACTTGGACTTCCATGGTTGCAAAAACTGAACGATGCAACACAAGTGTCCGAGTTCCAAAACGCAGGTTTTGTTTTGCTTGGAACCATCGTGCTCAACTTCCTTCTGCTCCCGTTGTTGCTTAAGCGAAGAAAACGACTCAAGCGTGTTTTGGAAGCAAGAAAGCGCAACAGTGCCGCTGCTATGAGCGAGTTTGACGACTTCTTTGAGTGATTGGCGCGGCAGGGGAGATTCGAACTCCCGAGGTGAGACACCACTGGATTAGCAATCCAGCGCAATGGCCAGGCTATGCGACTGCCGCTCGCACCTCGCCCACCTTCGGTCTTCTCATGAAGATGACGGTGAGCAATGGCCAGCCTTCGGCAACCGAATTTGACTCACAGTGGCCCGAGGATACCAAGCCAGGCTGCAGGAATGAAAGAAATAATCACCAAGGAAAAGAACATCCAACCAAGATAGAACAGGCTCCTGAAGAAGGACTTGGCGGCTTTTGGCATTCGTCCGTTTTCATCAAACGGTTCGTTTGGATCGATGGCCCAAACAGAAGCAGCATACCACAACGTTAGACCGCCCGAGACAAAGGCCCAAAGCAAAGGAAGGCCGGATTCTGGCCAAAAGCATGGAACCGAGCCCAAAAGGAAGAGAAGCACGCAATACACCTTCGCTTGAAACAGCGTGTGCTCAGCACCCTTCACCTCGTTCATCATGGGGATGTTGACTTTCCCGTATTCCCCCGAACGGTAGAGTGCAAGTGCCCAAAAATGCGGTGGAGTCCACAAGAAGATGAGGAAAAACAGCATCCACGGGACCGGTGAGCCGAGGTCGAGCATGTTCGAGTTGGCGATGCTATCCCCTGCCGCCGCCGCCCAGCCAATCAGCGGAGGCGTTGAACCGGCCAGTCCTCCAATGACAATGTTTTGTGGCGTTCGGCGCTTGAGCCAAATGGAGTACACCAGAACATAAAACAACACTGAGAAGGCTGACCAAAAAGCCGCTTTCACGCTGAGGAGCAAGAAGAGAGAAGAACCCACGACGGCAAGAATTGAACCAAAGAACAGGGCGAATCTTGGGGTCGCATGGCCCAATGGAACGGGTCGATTCATGGTTCGGCGCATGTGGGGGTCAATATCGGCGTCGTACCACATGTTGATGGCGTTGGAGCCACCTGCAGAGAGGGTTCCTCCAACCACCGTGATGAGGATGACAACGAAGGTATCGGACCACGTTCGTTCGACATCCATGACGCCGTAGCGTGCGAACGTGTCGTGAACGAGAATGGCACAAATGGCAGTGATTTGCAACAAGACGATGACGCGCAATTTCATCAATTGCATCATCACGCTGAGCATCCCCGGATGCTCGGGGGGGGAAGCGTCAACCAAAGCGCTCATTCTGCCTCACCCGAACCGTGGGCGCCTTTTGGTTGTGCACGGCTGAAACGCATGGCAAACATCAAGAAAACGGCGGAGAGAAAAGCCCCGACACCAACCACCAGATGGAGGAGAGAAAGCCATTCAGGGAAATCACCTACCTTGGCAAACACGATGTAAGAGCCACCCACCATCACGTTGAGAAGCCATACGCCGGTCGTCATTTCTGCAAATCGGACCAGCTCTGAACTCCCCGGTGTTTGTTGAGCCGACATTCGCAGATTACTCACCCCGAGGACGAGCACAAGCCCGACCAACAAGGCTCCAAATCGATGCATCATTTGAATGAATACCCCTGGACCGTCAAGGGATGGAAGTATGGAGCCCTGACACTTTGGCCAACCGTCTGGAAAACCGACCGAGCAACTCTGGTTGTACTGACCTCCAGCCGATGACGAGACCCATGCGCCCAACACCAACAACACACCGACGGCTGCCGTCATCGAATGAATTCGTTTTGAGTGAGCGTCGATGAAGGAACGTGGCGCTTGAAGGAACGTCCACGAAGCCCCCTCGGTGATTCTCATCGACATGTATTGCCACAGCAGGCCGGAGGTGAAGATGCATGCTAGCGAAAGGTGCAGAGCAACGGTCCAATCCGCATTGTCATACCGAACGGTGATGTAACCTGCGGTTGCTTGGACGATGAGCAGCACAGCAGAGAATTGTGCGGCCCGCTCCACCGGTTTGCCGTAATGTTCTCGTTGTTTCCTTGCAGAGAACACGTTGAGAACAATGGGGACGGCGATAACACCCACCAGCATCCGATGGAACCATTCAACGAAGATTTGGAAGACGGTGTAGCGATGGTCTTCCCCCCTTGAATCAATTTGATCCGGATTGGCATCCCAATAGGCACCTTGCTCGGCCTCTGAAACAGCAAAATGCCATGTTCCAAAGCATGTTGGCCACTCCGGGCAGGATTCTCCAGCATCGTTGATTCGTATGGAACCACCAACGATGACGATGAGCAACGCCAAGACGGCGAGCATCAACGGAAGGGTGGATGGACGGCGCCACCACGGAGGTTCCATGGTTTGGGGTGAGAGCAGACCCCTTTTGAACAAATGCCTCCTCCCCTGTTGCATGGCTTCCTCACCTTGGCCAGCGTTGGTCCTGGTGCTTTTGGTGTTGAATGCAGGGGTTGTATCGGCCAATCAAACCGAAACCGACGGGAATGAAGGGGCACTGCACGATGTTCGCGTGTTCTCGCAAGAATGCATGCAAAACGACACCTGCGAAGCGACCAAACCAACTCACCTCGTTGAATACTTCAGCGCTGATTGGTGTGAGCCCTGTGTGCAAGTCGGTGAACACTTGAACAACCTCAGCAACGACACCCTCGTGCTTCAACACCACTCTTCACCGCAGGATGCCACCTTTTTGTCCGCCTCCAAACTCAAATACGACCGCGAGTTCAGGCTTCTCTTCTATCCGTCCATTGTCGTGAACGGTAACCATCTCCTCACGGGCAGCCGTCAGGCATTGGATGTGTCTTCCGTGATGGAGAACAACACGCCAGAGTGGTCCGGGCTTGAGTCCCTCCAAGTTGAAAACAACACCCTGTCATGGGACGCATCGCTCAACGGCAGGGTGTCCGTCTGGATGCTGGCACCAACACCTCATCAAGAATCAGGAAAAATGCACCCCGCTGTTGCCTACGACCGGGTGAGTGTTGAAGCGGGCGAGGGATCGTTACTTCTGGATGAAGGTCAACTTCGGGACAACACCACCTTTGCGGTGCTCTTGGAACAGGCTGGACGCAGGACCATGTCCATCGCCTCCTTGGCCCCAACGGGGCCCGTTGATGTCAGCGATACTCAAGAGGTCAACACCGCCCCATTGGCCTCCATCTCTTGGGCAAACGTGGCCTTGGTGGTTGGATTTGTGCTGGTGCTCTCGTTGGCACCCGCCTTCGTGATTCACCACGAACTCACCACCGGTAGCAAGGAGAGCAAGGCCCAGTACAAAGACGAAGAAGAGTGAGGTAGGTTCAAAAAGAGTTGCCATGTCGGCTGTATGCGAATATCTCGCAGTTGATTGCTCATGGTCAAGCCCGCACGCCAACACACCCGCTTTGAACGCGCTCGAATCATTGGTGCTCGTGCACTCCAAATCGGCATGGGCGCCCCACTTTACGCCGAAGAGAAAGTCTTGCGAGATGAGTTCAAAGAGGAACTCGTTTCTTTGTATGGACTTGAAGAAGCAAGCATTCGCTTCGTTCTCGACCCGTTGAAGATCGCACTCTACGAGTACGAGAACCACTTGATTCCTATCGACGTTGACCCTCACGAGTGAGACGAGTCAGAGTTGAAGCCGTAGAATTCGGCGTCGTCCAACAGTGGCAGTGCATCCCGTTTAACCAACAACGTGCGTACCGCCCACAAATCGACAAACACCCGGTATTTCGTGGTGGCGTCCAAGTAGTCAACGCCGCTTGAACCGCCGGTGCCCATCCTGCGACCGATCATACGCTCGACCATTCGAGCATGGTGGGTTCTGAAAAGCAGCATGGCCTGTTCCAATTCAACGAAACTGTCGATCAATCGACGAGGCCAAGACAGCAGCGGGAGTTCCCGATAGGATTCTATAAACAAGAGCCCTGCTCGACTGCGAACAGGTTCACCGTTGTCGAGCAGAAACCGTTCAGCTCCAGCGACACCTGCCTCAATGCGGGGGCGTACGGTGCTTTCCTCGCCGTGCCCTATCGCCACCATGTGCTTGATCACGTGTTCACCGTGTTCTCGCATGGCGTTGAGGTGGCTATCAACATAGGAGCGAACCACAGCCGGGTCCTCGTCTCCCCCGGGGGAGGAGCCGTGAATGGGCGTTCTTGCCAGCCATGCATTGAGAACGTCGTTCAAGGATGGCTCTGAAGCGGTGGATTCGAAATCGGCCAGAGCCTGCGCAGGCACCTTCCCCTGTTCTGCGAGATGCTTCATGTGGTGGAGAGGGTCCATTCCACCAATTCGCTGTTCGTTCTCTAATCCGAGCAGCACCTCAAGTTCACGCATCTGCCACGATTCAAAACCAGAGGAGGTGCCAAGTCGGTCCCTGAACGCAAGGAAATCCTGCGGCGAGAGCGTCTCCATCACCTTCCATTGGTCTGCGAGCAGGCGGAAGATTTCACTTACACGCTCCAAGTGGTGAACGACTTGAGGGATGGTCGCTTCTTCAATTCGCTCTTGATTCATCAGTTGGCGAGCCTCTTTGAGTTCACGAAGAATCAATTTGAACCACAATTCAAAGGTCTGGTGCACGATGATGAAATGCAACTCATCGTTTGACGGCGGCGGCGAATACCCCTCCGGCCCATCCTGTAAAGTCAACAATTCCTCAAGTTGAAGATAACCTCCGTAGGTGATTCGCGAGGCAGGGGCATCGGTTGCCATACCCTGACCAAGCGCAACAACTCCATGAAACCTTCACTTCAAAGTTGAAGACCACCTCCGTTTCAAAACCATTCGGTATCGAAACAAGGTCGGCTGGAGAGGGTTTCTACATTCTACTCTGACATAATACTCATAGAGCGATTACGAAACCCCTCCATATGGGCGTACCACTCTCCACGGTCCAGGAATGGCTTCAAGGCTACGACAAAGAGGCCATTACCGTAGGGGTTGTGGCCTCACACTCCTCGCTTCAAATCCTTCACGGTGCCCGCCAGGAAGGTTTCCGAACGCTGGGGATTGCCGTTGGGGAAAACCGCCGACGGTTCTACAAGGCCTTCCCCGGCGCCGATCCTGACGAGTGGTTGATGTTGGAAGACTACCGTGAGATGCTGGATTATGCCGAATGGTTCCGTGAAAAGAACGTCATCATCGTGCCTCACGGCTCATTGGTTGAGTATCTGGGGGCCAACAATTTCAGGAACCTCCAGGTCCCGACGTTTGGAAACAGAAACATCCTCCACTGGGAAAGCAGTCGTGCCTTGCAACGCCAATGGCTTGAAGACGGCGGCTGCACCATGCCCAAAGTGGTTGAAGACCCGCACAACATCGACGGCCCCGTGATTGTAAAATACGCTGGAGCCAAGGGCGGCCGTGGCTACTTCATCGCAAGAGACTACCGTGATTTCCGACGCAACGTGGACATTGAGGAAGAGTTCACCATCCAAGAATACGTTCTTGGGTGCCGCTACTACCTCCACTTTTTCTTCGACCCCACCGCCGAAGACGGCTTCCAAGTCCAAGGACGAGGCCCTCATGCAGGGAAGAATCTGGGCCGTTTGGAACTCCTCTCCATGGACCGCCGAGACGAGAGCAACGTGGACGAGTTCTACAAACTCGGCTCGCTCCGGGACCTTCGTGAAATGTCGCTTGAGCCCTCCTTTGTCGTAACCGGCAATCAACCTGTGGTGATTCGAGAATCTCTGCTGCCTCGTGCGTTTGAGATGGCCGAAGGAACCGTGGCCGCCTCCTACAGCCTCGAGGAAGGTTCTCGTGGGATGCTTGGACCGTTTTGTTTGGAAACCATCGTCACGGACAAGTTGGAATTCAAGGTGTTTGAAATCAGCGCCCGAATCGTGGCGGGCTCAAACCCGTTTATCGGAGGTTCACCCTACTCGGACATCAACGAACCGTTCATGTCAACCGGTCGAAGAATCGCTCGTTCCATCCGTAAGGCGTTGGAATCGGGTCGCCTTGATGAGATCATTTCGTGAACTCAATCCTCGCTGAGGGCATCAAGGTCAGGTGCGCTTGGTAGCACATCAGCGTCCTCTTGGCCTTGACGGTGGTCATCCATGTCCATTTCTGGAACCGTCTCTTGAGGAGCCTCAACCTTTTCCTCTGCAGCAGGGTCCTCCAGAGCCATGGAGGCGGCTTGAATCTCTGCCTCAAGTTCACGCTTGCGGGTCTCTCGCTCTTCAGGAGAAGGGAGTTTGAATTCGGCAACCAGCATGATTGGATCACCGCTGGAGAGTTCACCGTTGTATTCCAAGGGTTCACCTCCGGGAGTGACGATGACCTGGAATTTCGTTGGGTCCTTGCTCTTTCGCTTCTGGTGCTTTTTGTAGTGATGAACGTACACTTGGTAGTTGCCAGCAGGGGCTTTGCCTTCTTCCCAAAACACGTTTTCAACCGGCTTCCGGGTCTCAGCACGAACGTTAGCGTCAACATCGAGTTCACCTCCACAAGCGGATTTCTTGTTTCCGCCGTGGATACGCTCTCCTGATGGGCAAACAACGTGCAAGTCCAAATCGTTGTAATTGTTCCACATCAAGGAGATCTGAACATCGGATGATTGTGCACCTTCACGCTCCAAACGAGCTTGAAGTTCAGACATGGCTCGCTGGGCGGCTTCTTTGGATTCAAGGACCTCTTCTTCTCGTGCGGCCTCAATCTCAGCAAGACGTTCTGCTTCAGCGGCTTCCATTTCCGCTTGGCGGTTTTCCTCCACTTCAGAGATGGCTGCGGCGGCTTCGGGAACATCCATGCCGGCGGCACGGAGTTCTTCTTCCAGTGCTCTTCGGCGAGCGGCTCGCTCCTCAGGTGAGGGCAGGTTGAATTCAGCGACCAGCATGATGGGGTCTCCCATCGAAAGTTCGCCGTTGTATTCTCTCGGGTCGCCACCTTCGTTGATGATGACTTGGAATTTCGTAGGGTCCTTGCTACGTCGCTTCTTGTGCTTCTTGTAGTAGTGAACATACACTTGGTAGCGTCCAGCCGGTGCCTTTCCTTCTTCCCAGAACACGTTTTCAACGGGCTTCCTGGTCTCTGCTCGGACGTTGGCGTCGACGTCAAGTTCGCCACCGCACCCGGAGATTTTGTTTCCACCGTGGATGCGTTCCCCTGAAGGACAGACGACGTGCAAGTCCAAATCGTTGTAATTGTTCCACATCAAGGAAATCTGAACATCGGATGATTGTGCACCTTCACGCTCCAAACGAGCTTGAAGTTCAGACATGGCTCGCTGGGCTGCTTCCCTGGACGCCAACATCTCTTGTTGTCGGGCGGTTTCAATTTCGGCGAGACGCTGTTCTTCTGCTCCGGCAAGGTCGGATTGGCGAGCTGCTTCCTCTTCTGCGGCAAGGCGGGCTTCTTCCTGGTCTCGCTCTGCCGCTCTTCGAGCCGCTTCTTCTTCCTCCCGACGACGGGCTTCTTCGATTTCGGATTGGCGCTGGGCCTCCATCTCTTGACGTTGACGACGGGCTTCTTCCTCGGCGCTTGCTTGCTCTTGCCGACGGCGATTGAAGCGTTCCTCTGCCAGTTGGCGGTCGCCTTGGTTTTGCTGTCGAAGGAGGTCTTGAATCGTGGCCAATTTCCGGTCAAGGTTCTTTTTGGCTTTTCCAAATCCCATGCCGGATTGTTGCTGCAGCAGGCCTTCTGCACTCATTCCGCTCTGAAGGTTGACCTGAGCTTCCCTACGCATGACGATGAACATCAAGCCAAGGAGGAAAGCACCGCTTAACGCAACGGTGAGGACGTAGTCGGCCAATTCCATGTTAACCCCATGACAAACTACCTCTTGAAACATACGCTGAGACTTGTTGACCCGTTCATCATCACCAAAGACATAACAAGGTAGAGGTCAAGGACCAATCATGAGAGAAGTCACGGTGTCTTGGGACAGGGATGCCCTGGCGAACACCGACCTTGGCCTTCTTGACGATGTTGTCCAGCGCCTGTCGTTCATTGGCAACCTTCTCATCACACCCGAGGGGATCCGACAAATCATCCTCCCCGTCTACAGAGAAGGGAAATCACTGGAGGATCTTGAAGCGATTCCCTACCTTACGGTCGAACAGGAGGTCAACGAACGTGAAGGAGGAGCCCTCGTCGTTTGGAACAGCCATGCGTTGGTGTGCTTAGCCTCAACCACCGAGAACATCTACATCATGCTGGAGTACGAAGACGGCACGCTCACCCTCACGTTCAGAGGCCTAGCAAAGGCCATTTCTTCTTTTGTCAAATTGAGCAAAGTCGTCTTGCCTCCGGCTGAAATCAGAGTGAGGGATATCCTGGAAGAAGGGAACTCCCTGGCCGATGTGTTGACTCAACGGCAACATGAATGCTACGGGTTGGCCATCGAGCACGGGTACTACAACGAACCAAAATCCATCACCATTCAGGCTCTGGCTGATGTCTTGGGCATCGCACGGTCAACCTATCAAGAACACCTTCAAACCGCTGAAATCGAGGTTTTGAAGTGGGCTGGACAACAAATCTAGTCGTGTCCCGAGCCATACAAACCTTTGATGAAGGCGGCAACCTCGGAGGAGCATGAACAAAGACCAACGTTTGGCAACGTTGCTGCCAAACGGGCGTGGTGTCTGGATTCCCATTGACCATGGGGCATCAGACTACCCCAACCCCGGCTTGGAAGATTTAGAGGGGTTGATTCAATCCCTCATCAACGCTGGCGTCAACGCCATCGTTGCACAAAAAGGAGTCGTGAGCAAGTACGCACACCTGTGCCATGGCACCTCAACCGGAATGGTGGTGCATTATTCCGTCTCGACACGCCACGCAGGTCCTCAATCCAACAACAAGGTACTGGTTGGCCATGCCGACGAAACGTTGCCAAGAGGAGGCATTGGGGTTTCCAGCCAAGTCAACATGGGAAGCGAGTATGAACCCGAAATGATACAACGCATGGGCGAATTGAACCGCCAAGCCATGCACTCGGACCTCCCTGCCTTCGGGATGGTCTACGCACGAGGCCCCCATCTCAACCACATGGCTGATGATGACACCACCTCACAAGCTCATGCGGTTCGATTGGCTTTTGAGTTGGGTTGCGATGCCGCAAAGTGTGTGTGGACGGGCGATTCTGCGTCTTTTGGAAAGGTGGCGAAGAGTGCACCGATTCCGTTGCTGATGGCAGGCGGCCCCTCCACCGGAGATTCTCTCGCCATACTGACGATGGTTGAAAGCGCCCTCAGGGCCGGTGCAAGCGGAGTTTGCATGGGTCGTCAGGTTTTTGCTCACCCAAATCCGGAAGCGATGGCCAAAGCCCTCGTCATGATGGTCCATGACGGGGCCTCGGTGGAAGCGGCCATGGAAACATGCGGCTTGTGAGTTGATGACATGGAAATATGGCTCCAAGTGGATGGCTCCGAATCCATCTCAATGACCGATGGCGTTGATCGGTTTATTGGCAGAGAGAACCGCCCTGACCGCCTTCATGTCGATGGCGCCCGATTGATGATGGGAGACGAGGTCGTCGGCGCTTATGTTCACATCGAGGACGGCACCACGCAACAAGCCGGCATGGCTCACATCGGGACCGTTGACTGGATTTTGGTCCAATGTGAAACTTGGTCGATGATTCCGTTGGAGAACCTCGTCGCTCATCAAACTGGAAGCCATACAAAGATTGCAGCCATGATTTCATCCCCCATGCAAGCGCAAGGCGCAGGATTTGCCCTTCAGAAGGGCGTTGATGCCCTCGTCATTCCTCCTGACCGAGAGGTGCTTGAAGCAGCCCTCAGCGTCAAGGCACAACGCCTCGAAAAGGCGTCGACGACCAACGAGATTCAGGAAATCAATACCGACCGCCTCACGCTCGTGCCCTTTGTCATCGAATCGGTTGAAGAAGCGGGCCTAGGTGACCGTTTCTGTCTTGATTTCCTCTCTCAATTCAATGAGCAAGAAGGCCTGCTGGTGGGCTCCAGTGCTCAAGCCCTGTTTTTGGTGCATAGCGAAACCATTCCCTCAACCTTCGTCCCCACTCGACCGTTTCGTGTCAACGCTGGAGCACCTCACTCCTACGTGATGATGGCGGACGGTTCAACCAAGTACATGTCCGAACTTGGAGCAGGCGATGAGCTTCTGGCCGTGAATGCAGCAGGAGATACCCGCCCCGTTGTTCTTGGTCGCCTCAAGATAGAACAGCGCCCGATGCTCAAGATTTCGGGTGAAAGCACCGAAAAAACCCCGCAAAAACCCAGAAAAACCCTGCAAAACGCTAATACATCTCATGTGTTCATGCAACAAGCAGAAACCGTTCGCCTTGTTTCCGATGAGCCAAACGCCGTATCCGTGACCGAACTGACCCCCAAAAATACCGTTCTGGGATGGATTGGTCATGCTGCACGGCATGTTGGTTTGCCGGTGGAGGGGGAGATCGTAGAAAGGTGAACCCATGGCAGTCCTCGGAAAAGGCAACGCGCACGGCGCATGCAGCCTTCTCCATGCCGCCCCGCTGGGCTATGGAGCAAACATTGCGCTTGACTTGCCAATCACGGTTCGCCTTCTTGACAGGCCCAGCAAACGAGAGGTCAAGGACGAAGACGGTGTTCTCAACGCCCTGCTCAACGCATGGATAGAAGCCAAACACCCCCTTCCCGAAGGTTTCGAACGCGAAGAACTCCACTGGGGTGTCAACTCAAAAATCCCCAAAAAACAAGGCCTGAAATCATCGGCCGCCACCTGTATTGCTGCTCTTCGAGCGCTCTGCAAAGCCACCGATACTCACCTTGAGCCCCACGAGATGGTGACGCTTGCCGCTCAGGCACAAACCTCGTCAAAGGTATCGCTCACCGGCTCCATCGATGATGCGTGGGCCTGCATGTCTCCAGGATGGAAACTCATCGATATCCAAGCGCCGATCGCCGAAGGCGTATTGATGGACGAACCCGGTCTCTCAGCGGATGATTGGGCGGTCCTGTTGGTTCTCCGTGGTCCACGAACCTACCAGCCCACCATGGAGGACTTTGCATCGCAAACCACAGCCTTCCAACAGGCTTTGACCGCCCTCCAGGATGGAAACCCTCTGGTGGCCATGACCTGGAATGGCAGGGGCGCTGTCGCTGCACTACGTGATGTGGAGGGGAGAAAAATGGCCAATGACTCGTTCATGAACAGCGCTCGAGCCGCCGGCATTTCAGGTTCTGGAACGGCGCTCGTCATTGTCGTGCCTGCGCAACAGACTCCCACCATAAAACGAATCAAATCGTGGTACAGCACCCGATATCCCAAGGCTGAAATCATTGAAACATCGTTCCTCTCCGATGAAATCGAAGATGAACTCGAGTGAACACCTTCTAAAAGGGCCAGCAATTCGTTCTTGTGTAGAACCATGCAGATGCGTCTTGGTGAGGCTTTGCGGGTAACACTCCGTGGCTCGAGCCATGGCCCCTTTGTCGGTGCATTGGTGGAAGGGATGCCCGCTGGACTCACCATCGACGAGAACCAAGTCCAAGCCGCCATGGCGCTGCGTAAGACCGGTGGCACCTACAGCAGCAAACGGAGAGAGGAAGACCGAGTTGAATGGAGAACCGGCGTTGTGAATGGCATCACGACCGGTGAAACCATCGAAGTCCACATCGCTAACAACGACGCCCGTTCATCAGATTACAGCTTTCTCCCCGACCATCCCAGGCCCGGGCATCAAGATATGGTCATGATGAAGCGAACGAAAGGAGAAGCCGACCTCCGTGGTGGTGGAACCTCAAGTGCTCGCATGACGGCCCCCTTGGTGGCTGTTGCTGCGGCTCTGCGCCCCTGGCTTTCGTCCCATGACGTGGTCGTGGAAGCGCATCTTGGCGCCATTGGAAGCGTGGAATCCGCCCCTCTAAATGCATGTCCAGAACGTTGGGCCAACGAAACATGCAAGGCCCTGCGTTGCAGAGACCCGGCGGCCGCCACCAAGATGGCAGCGTTGGTTGAAGCCACCCGCAAGAGTCGAGACTCCATTGGCTCAAGGGTTGACCTCCAAGTTGAGGGCTTGCCCCTTGGGCTTGGTGAACCATGGTTTGACGGGCTTGAACCAGCGCTTGCCCGTGCCATGATGGCCATCCCTGCAGCGAGAGGCGTAGAAATCGGACATGGATTCGGTGTACAAACCATGCTTGGAAGTCAACATAACAGCCCATGGGGCGGCACCTCTGAGGACCCGGTCTTGTTGGGTGACCGTCCCGATGGCGCCCTCGCAGGCTTGTCAACCGGAGCACCTGTTCACCTTCGGGTCGCCTTCAAACCACCATCGAGTATTCCCCAAGTCCAACACACCCTCAACGTGAAAACCAATCAACAGGAACCGCTGGTCGTCAAAGGACGGCACGACCCTGTGCTTGGCCCACGAGCGGTTGCGGTTGTCGAAGCGATGGCCGTACTGGTGATTGCCGACTTGATGATTCGCGGAGGTTTTTCGAATGAATGAACTTCCAGTGGTCCACAAGTTTGGAGGCTCCTGCTTACGAGATGCTTCGGATTTGGAACACATCGCAGAGATCATCACCAACGCTGACCAACCGGTCATTCTCGTCGTTTCAGCTCTTTGGGGTACCACTGACCGCTTGATGCGTGCGGCTCAGGAGCCACGCTACGCTGGACGCCTTGTGAACGACCTTGCAAGCCATCATCTCCGTTTCTCACCAGCCCTCATCGACTCGCCTCTTTACGAAATCTTTCAGCGCGTCCTCGATGGCATAGAGGAATCCTTGACCGCTTTGGCCACCGACCGCTCCGACCGGCGGGCCTACAACCAGCTCTTGGCGTCCGGCGAGCGCCTCTCGGCCTTGGTCATCGCCCATGCCTTGTCCATTCGAGGCTTTGACGCTCACCCACTGGGCTCCGAGGACATTGGGTTGCAACTCAACGGTAAGGGCACGGCCACTCAGGTCAACATCGAGCGATCACGAAGAAAACTCGATCGAGATGCCTTCCACGGCGTACCGGTTGTTACCGGTTGGTTTGGAGAAGGAACGGACGGCAACATCGCTTTGCTTGGTCGTGGTGGAAGTGACCACACGGCCACCGCTTTGGCCGCTCTTTTGCAAGCGCAACGGGTCGTCTTGTGGAAAGACGTTTTGGGCATCTATCCCGTCAATCCACGATGGGGAGTCCAATCCGCACCGATTCCCTACCTCGGTTATGCCGAAGCGATTGAATTCTCAAATGCTGACGCCACGATCCTCCATCCCGCGACGGTGGAACCGGTGTATGCAATGGGCATCCCCATTGAGATTCGGCACCTGGCACGCTACAAAGAAAACGGTTTGAAAACCGTCATTGGCCCTGATATTGAAGTGGAACCCAACATCAAGGGCATCGCCTGTATTCCCCGAGTGGCGTGCGTAAATGTTGAGGTGCGTTATGCACAAGACGCAGCGTTGGAACTGAGCGACCTGCTTCAGGAATTGAACGAAGCAGACATTCGCATTTGTTCCTTTGAAACCACGAACGCTCAATGGCGATTTGTTTTCCCACAGCACGAGGTTTCTCGAGGCGTTCACATCATCAAAAAACGATGTTCAGTGGTGGATTACGAATACTTTGCAGCCATGTTGTCGTTTATTGGCTGCAGAGACATTGATTATCTCCAAGAAAAACTTGCCCAATATCACGACGTGAACGAAAGTCAACTCTACCAGTCTGCAACCTCAATTCACATGTTATCCAAGCGAGCAGATATCTCTCGTATGCTCGACGAAATGATGGCTTTGGTTTCAGAAAGCAGCGAGTGAATCACTCGGCTTGTCGCTCTCGGAAGCGCTGGAGGTGCGTTGGGAGGTTGAGTCCAAACAACACACCGACCGTGATGAACACAAACATCGTACCCAAGGCAACACCGTATACGGACGTCAATTCAACAGATTCTCGCATTCGGTTGGCTGTATCGCCGGAAAAGATGCCGACGATCCAAGGAAGAATGGTGTTCGCAGACAACACAAACCAGGCCAACAAGGTCGCCAGAATGGGGTTGATGACCAAGGAGCGGTGGTACTTCGAGACGATTTTCTTTGGGTTCATCACGTAAACTTCGTTCGTTCGGATGCTCGTGTCGAGCATTGAATAACGGATGACACCGTTGCTGAGTTCAAAGTACATGATGAGCAGAACGGCGTAAACGACGACCAAAACAGACAACATCGTTGGATTGTTTTGGAGATTGAACAAATCGTTGGAAAGCGAGGTGGTTGACGATGCAAATCGCAAGATGGCCGTGATGAACAGAAGATTACTGCCCAAGGACAATCGTGCATCGCGCTTGAACGTCCCCATGAAACCGAGAACGGTCGCTGCTGCAATGATGGTCAACTGCATGATGTTGGCGATGCCGAGGCTGCCGGTCAGAATGTACCAAAGCGTCCCCTGAGGGGGTGAGATGATGTAGGTCAGGAAGGCCAAAGCGACCAAAATACCGTACACTGCAATTTGCAGGTTTTGGACCATTTTATCCGGAGGGAGGAACTTCATCTTCGGAACCAACGGGCCACCGAGAAGGCTTTCGATGAAGCTTGGAATCTCGACGGTCGGGATGGCGTCCTTGGGGATGTCACTTCCAGCACCAACTTGGCCAGCGGCTTTCTTTCGAGACGGCGCTGAAGAACGAACGGTCTTCCCGTCGTACAGGTGAGAGGTGTCGGCTGAAGGTCGATTGATCGTCATAACTTCACCTCAGAAACCTCGTGCTCCTGCAAGAGCGGTTGAGAGCAGCATGTCCGGTTCCCAATCCATGATGTTCACGCCAAGACCACGGAGTTCGCCGATGAGGACGTCTCGTTCAGTCTTCATGACCTCGTAGCCGGTTCGGTCAATACGCTTGGCATCGAACTCGAACTCGAGTGAAGAGGGTGAGAGGACCGTGACATCGAAATCACGCGCACGGAAGTCTCTCAGGGCATTGACGATGGTGGGGTCGTCTTCCAAGTTGGAAAGGAAGATGATGGGGCTTCCCTTGTTGATGTGAGGCAAGATGCGGTTGACAACGACCTGGAGCGGAATGTTTCCACGAGCCACGGCTCCGGCCAACTTGGTCAAAATAACGTAGAGTTGCTTCTTGCCGGTGTCGCGGTCAACGCTCACCACTTCATCTCCGTAGACGATGACACCTACGGAGTCTCGTCGTCCAAGGAAGTACTTGGCCAGCGAAGCAGCAGCCCGAGTGGAATACACCAGAGCGTTGCGGGACACCGGACCCGTTTCAGCAACAGCACGCGAATCAACGATGATGATCACGTCGGAAACAGCGTCTCGCTCACGCTCGTTCACCATGAGTTTGCCCGAGCGAGCGTAAGCCGACCAGTTGATGGCGCGGAATGAATCGCCCTCGAAGTATTCACGCAGAGAGTAAAACTCCGAACCAGGACCCGGTTGTCGAATATTGACAGCACCGGTGAAAATCTTTGGCACACGGGATTTCACGAAGGTCTCCTTGAGGTCTTCCATCTTGGGGAAGACGAGGAAATCGTTGTAAACGTGCAGTTCCTTTTCTTTGTGGAACAATCCAAAGGCGTCTTGGATTCGAACCGTGACCGGCCCGAGGCTGTAGAAACCACGAAGGGGGCACTCGACGGTGTACTCAATGAAGGTCTCACGTCGAGGACCAAGTTCCATCAGGATGTAATTGGCACCTTCCTTGATTCGCATGACTTCAGGAACACGATCTCGAACTTCCAAAATCTTGGGTAACGAAGAGGTGTTCTGCATACGTAAAGTGACGTTCAATTCTCCATCCTCAAACATGCGTGCGCTGGACAGTTTCCGCATGGCGACAACGTTGCCCAAGGCAACGCCTTCCTCTCCACTCCATTCTTCAGCACGACGACCGCTCGATGCAACATCCGCATGGTTCCCAATGAGTGCAGCCCATGTAAGGAACACGAAGATAACCACGGCAATCGTGACGAGTTGAGTGTTTCGGAGCGTCAAGCCAAGCAGATACATGGCAACAGCTAGGCTGCCAAGCATGGCTGACTTGCGACTCCACATGTTTGATTCACCTCAGTGTGTTTACGTTTCAGTTTCAAACCGTTGGCACAGGGACTTCGCGGAGGATGGCCTGGATGACCTCTCCTGCTTCGAGACCCTTGATTTGGTGCTCTGGCTTCAAAATGATACGGTGAGCGATGGCGAGTTCAGAGATGGCCTTGACATCGTCAGGGGTGACGAAGTCTCGACCTCGGAGAGCAGCGGCTGCTCGGGAGGTCTTCAGCAAGGCCTGTGAACCACGAGGCGAAGCACCGACGAGAACACGTGGGTCCTCACGGGTGCGGGACACGATTTCCACCATGTACATGCGCAGAGCTGGGTCAACGTAGACGTCTTCACAGGCTTGCTGCATGGCGATCACACGGGCAGGGTCGGTGATGACGTCGACATCGACGGCGTCCTTTCCACGGCTGATACGGCGGGCGAGGATTTCGTCCTCGTCAGCACGGTCAGGGTAGCCGACGGACATCTTGAACATGAAACGGTCAAGTTGTGCTTCGGGCAGTGGGTAGGTACCTTCCTGTTCCACAGGGTTTTGCGTGGCCATAACAATGAACGGGGCTGGCAACTTGTGCGTAACCGTTCCGATGGTCACCTGCTTCTCTTGCATGGCCTCAAGCAGTGCAGCTTGGGTCTTGGGAGGAGCACGGTTAATCTCGTCAGCGAGGAGGAGATTGCAGAACAATGGACCGGGTTTGAACGTAAATTCACCTTTCTTGGCGTCGTAAATGTTGGTACCGGTGATGTCAGCGGGGAGCAAGTCAGGCGTGAATTGAACACGCTTGAAGTCACAACCCAAGGCGTCGGCGAACGTGTTGGTCATCAACGTCTTGGCCAGACCGGGATAATCTTCGAAGAGAAGGTTCCCGTTGGACAGGATGTTGATCAGCACGTTGTCGATCACGTGTGACTTACCGATAATGACCTTCTGGACTTCGGCAGAGATTGCTTGCGCAATCGCACCGACGGCCTTGAGGCGCTCTCGGACTTCGGGGGTACTCTGGTGCTTCGGCTGGGCCGGAGCGGCCGGTGCTGCAGGCGCAACGGGTGCGGCTGGTGCTGCGGGTGCCACGGGTGCGGCGGGGGCAGCAGGAGCCACAGGTGCTGCGGGCGCTGCAGGAACAGGCGCGGGCGGGGCTGCTGGGGGGGCTGGGGGTTGCATTTCTTATCCTCCTTGTTTCAATTTCCCCAACGGCGTATCTGCGGGATCAATTCCCTCAATTCATCGTTGGAGTAGGCACGGTTCGAACTGACCAGTTCGACCAATCGGGGTTCGCGGATCATCTGCATGACTTCCGCGGGGGACTTGCGCGCAAATTCTTCACGCGTCAGGTCGTTGAAGTTGCGAACCTTGGCCAAGAAGGCCTCACGGGTTCGCCGTTGGTATTGGGATGGGTCCAATTTGGTTGGACGCTCCCTGAAGCGAGTCAAGTCGAAGACATGCCGCCAGTTTTCTTTCTCTGGAACCACCATGATGGCGATGGCCAAGAGCGCAAAGAGGTTGAGGATGATGAGCCACTTGAGCACACCGTCGCTGGTCAAGAGGACAATGGCCCCCATGGCTTCCGTAAACGGCATCGAGAGGGTGCTGGAAACGTGGCGGCTCTCATCAAAGACGATGTTGAAGGAAGCCGTGTTTCGGGCGATGGTAGCGGAGAGTTCGTCGTTATCGAACTCCATCATGTCATTGACCAATGCGGTGAAGAAAGCTTCGTTGCCTCGCCAGGTGGTATCGCCGAGTCCCTTGTTCAAGCCTTCAGAGTCGGTATCCCAGCACATGTGGCCAAATTGGATGTACAACTCTGAATCACATTGCTGCTTACCGGTGGCTTCGGCGTAATCTTGGTCCCAAAGGTGGTTGGCCAAGACCGAGTGGTCTGAAACAAACACGATGCTGCCGGTTGCGCTGATTTCACCAATGTCGCCGCCAAGAGCGAGCGAGCGCTGGTCGAGAACGGTTTGCCCAGGGTAATTAATTCGAATGATCAATCCGGTTTCGCCTTCACCCAGTGTTGGGTTGGATTCACCTTTTCCGGCGTCGATTTCAGCGGAGGTGGAAGCGGAGGCGAGGACATGGACGTCTCGGCCTTCGTCGGCTTGTTCGTCAAGCACCTGGATGGCCGTTGGTCGGTGGAAGAGGACCGGGAGTCGGCAGTTCTGCACGTTTTCTTGACGAACATCGTCTTCCGAGCACGGCACGGCCTTTTCATCACCCATGGTGCTGACATCACGGGTGACGCTGGCGACGGACCAGAGTTTCTTGGTGTCCGGCGAAATTCGATCACCGTTATCGTTGGTGACCTCGTAATAACGACCGGTGTTGATGTCGTCTCGGACCGGGTCATCAAAGTATTTCACGCCGAATTCTTCAGCGACCAGTTGGGCGTTGGTTGAGTTGGAGGCGAGGATGACTTTGCCAGCTCGTTCGGTGACGAAGTCGTGAATGGCCGCCGCTTCTGCAGCGTCAAAGGGTTTCTCTGGAGCAGCGATGACAAGCAGCGTGCGATGGGGGTTCTGCCAGTCGTTCACCAGCATGGGCGTGGACATGGTGTTGGCGACCGTGAAATCCTCCAAACTGTCCCGCATGAACGTCAACTGCTGCTCTTCGTATTCCGAACCGTTCTCGTAAGGCGAGAAAACCGTGGTTTTTCCCGCTGAAACAATCGCAATCACAGCCGTGGAAAGGACGACTGAAACCAGCAGACCAATCATGAGCCATGCTTCAAGGCTCAGACTGCTTTTTTCTGCTTCGGCCATATTATCACCATGAATCATGTAACGAAATGCACAGATTTACATCCTTCGGAGACACATTCCACACATAATAGTTGCTCAATGATGGGCATGACCATCCGTTTGTTTCTGAGTCGCAGTCAAACAAACCGCCTTTGAAAAAAAAAGGCCCAAACACCGGAAAATTACACCTTTTGGGTCAGGTGCGGCGCCAGCGAGCAAGCCAAAGAGCGAGGAACATGACGGCCAAGAGGTCGAACATCGACACCCACGGCAGGGACGAGGAGTCCGGCAACAAAGGTTCGTCTTCCTCTTCACCTTCATCAGGGGTGGTGTCCTTGACCTCCGGCGCGACAACGTCCACGTTGAACGTGCTGGAACGTTCGGACTTGTCGCCCTCCGATTCTACTGAAATTGAAACCTCACAGGTCCGTTCTTGATGGCTGGTGCTCGCCTCCAACCGCAGGGTAAAACGCACAACGTTGTCGCCGTTTGCATTGGTGACCTGAACCACGGTGTTTTCCAGTTGATCCAAACCGGCCACCGAAAGATGAGGGCAACTTCGCACGGTCGCCTCGCCCTTGGTGATGGCGTCTTGCGTATTTCCAAGGTTGCTCACCTCCATGGTGAAATCAACCCATGAGCCAGAAAACAACGTGTCCGTTGGTTCGATGAGATTCGGAATCAGACGGTACATTCTGGGCACCGTGATGTCCGCCGAGACCTCCTGTGAGCGGAGGGTGGAGTCGCCCAGTTTTTCTTCACCCAAAACGGTCAATTCAAGACTGGATGACGGGGAAAACGAACGCACGGTTTGGGCGTCTTCGCCTGAAATACTGATGGTGAAAGTATCGTTTGTGTTGCCGGCGACCTCAATGCTGTCTGGGCCATCAAAAGAAAACGGTCCGTCCTCATCGTAATCATACGAGAGCGCCAAATTCAGTTCCGCTGGACCTTCATTTGAGACATAAATCACCAATTCGCCCGTCAAGTCCCAGTCCTCTTCAAGGTCAACGATGTATTTCGGGTCGACGTCGGTGACCCATCCCATCTCCCACGCCGGGCCTTGAACATCTTGACTTTGAGCCGCAGGAAGACCCATGAGAAGCAAAAGACCCACCATGAGTGCTGCCTTTGACTTCATACCTTCACCTCACTCAAGAATACCCTGGAGGGCTCGCTTGGTCAACGTCTTCACCATGGACCGGCGGTACCGAGGCGGAAGCGCTGTGTTGTTGACGGGTTTGACCGATTTCTGAACCGTTTTTGCCAACCCAACGGGGTCAAGCTCGCCCGCTTCGAGATGGTTCTCAACTTGTTCGGCGTGAAGGCGCGGGATGGATTCAAGCGCCGTACTGGCCACCAGAAGGGTCGATGCGTCCCCGGGAATCCACGAAGCGGCCACGCCGGCCTCAGGGAAGTCCCATGAATCGCGAACTCTGAGTTTCTGATAGCACCCTTTGCGTTGGAGGGCTTCCTTCGGGAGCGTGACTTTGAGAAGAAACTCGCCTGTTTTGAGGACGTTCTTCTTCATGCCGTCCAACTCGTAGAATTCAGCGAGGGGCATCGTTCGTTCTCCTTCCGGACCAATGAGGACCACGGAGGCCCCCAGGACCATGAAGTTGGGCGCCATATCGCCTTGATAGGTCGCCACGCAGAGCGTGTTCTGATTGGGAATGACCCGACAATCTGCACCTGTGCCGCAGTCTGCTTTGTGGCACCAATCGATGGAACGTCGCCAATCTTCGCTTTGGTTGTACCAGAAACAACGGGTGTCCAAACACAGATTGCCACCCACGGTGGCGCTCTTACGGATCAAGGACGAAGCCACCTTAGACGCTGCCTGAACAAGGAGCGGGTGGACGTTGTTTTCGGTGGTCAACGATGAGAGCGGCACCATGCACCCAAGTTCCGAAGGGGACAAGGCGTGGGCTTCCTCAATGCCTGCAAGTGAAATGACGTGCGGCTTTGGGTTGATGCGCCATTTGTAATTTGGAAGAACGTCGGTCCCTCCTGCAACCCAATCGAAGGCCTCACCCTTGGCCATGATGGAGGCGGCGAGTTCAACCGCCTCATCGACCGTGGAAGGGTGATGAAGTTCAAACGGAGGCATCAACATCAATCATCACCTCCCATGTGTCGCTGTTCTTTTTTCAACCATGCACGACCTGCAAATCCAAGTTCAGCCAATTGTTCGGGGAGCGGTTCATCCGCCTCTCTCCATCCCTCAACTTGTTCAGCGAGCGGGCGGTCCGGGTCAAAGCCAAACAGAACGCCGTTCACGTAGGCCGAGGTGTCCTCGCTCCGCTGTCGCAAACGATCGCGTTCACGGTGCTCATCACTGCGTGCAACGAGCACCTTCTGAAGCGGTCCGTGTTTCAATCGAGGGGACGCCATCGCTTCAGCATCGTCCAGACCATGCTTTTTGAGATGCTTCTCAATACCGGCATACACCACGTCAGGCGTGAGGGGCAGGTTCCTCAGTCGGATACCAATGGCATCGTAAACGGCGTTGACGACCGCTGGCAGAATCGGAAGAAGGGGGCCTTCCCCAGCCTCTTTAGCGCCAAAAGGACCCTCGGGGTCGCTTGATTCAACAATGATGGCCTCAACATGTGGCATTTCATGGACGCTCGGGATTTTGTATTCCAGCAGATTGGCGTTCTGCAAGTGGCCCGTACGGCCGTAAACCATTTTCTCGGTCAAGACTTGTCCGAGACCCATGTGGCAGGAACCAATGATTTGTCCTTTGACTGCGAGGGGGTTCAGGGCTTTGCCACAATCGTGGGCGGCCCAAACATTCGTGCAGGAAACCAAACCCGTCTCAACATCCACATCAACCTCAGCAACATACGCCGAAAACGAGTATGCGGGAGCAAGGCCGGCTGCTGCACCTTTGTGTACACCGCCCATCGGAGGTGAGCGGTAAGCACCTCTGGCAATGAGGGCTCCCGTGTCCGCTTGAGCTTTGTGAAGCGCTTGAAGGTAGGAGACGCCGATGGCGGGGTCGTGTTTGTAGTAGATCCGTCGGTCGTTCAACACCAGGACGTTGGGGTGATAGCCAAGCATCTCCCATGCGGCTTTGAGCAATTGATCTCGAATACCAATAGCGGCGCGAATAGCAGCGTTGGCGTTCATGAAAGTAACTCGACTTGAGTACGAGCCAAGGTCCACGGGGCTTGTGTCGCTTTCATGGCTGCGAACGTGAATCATTTCAATGGGCAGAGCCAACACCTCTGCCACCACCTGAGCCACGGCCGTGGTCGAACCCTGGCCGATGTCGGCCGCACCGGTGTGTACGGTTACGCCGCCGTCCATGTCGACTTGAATGTGAACCGTAGCGTGTGGGAAATTCTTCGGGTCCCAATGAATTGGAAGGCCGGAACCTGAAATGAAGAAACCGCATCCAATGCCGATGCCTTGGCCGAGCGGAAGTTGGCGGAACTTGCTGTCCCATTCCGAGCCTTCACGGACTCTTTCAAGCGCCTCACGCATCCCGTTGGAGGTGATGCGGAAGCCACTGATGGTGCGACTATGCGGAGGAAGAAGATTAGCGAGGCGGAGGTCAATCGGGTCGACGTCCATTGATTCTGCCATCTCGTCCAAACCAACCTCAACAGCACAGCGCGTGTTGACGGCCCCGTGGCCACGCATGGCGCCCGATGCGGGTTTGTTCGTCCAGACTCTGGCGCCCGTGTAATGGAACGAACCCAATTCATAGGGGGCAGTAGCGAGCACCCCGTTGTAGTACGAAGTGACGTGTCCAAAAGATGCAAAACCCCCACCATCGATGAGGGCATCAATATCGAAACCGGAGATTCGCCCCGAATCATCGGCCGTCATTTTCACGTCGATATGACTCGGGTGGCGGCCACGATTGATCCAATAGACTTCTTCACGGTCAAAGGTAATTCGAACGGGCCGGCCGGCTTTGCGGGCCAACAAAGCGGCGCACATCTCGTGAGGGAAGGGGTCGGATTTTCCTCCGAATCCTCCACCAACAAAGGTTCGAATGACGTTGATTTGGTGCATGGGAACATCCAGCACCGTCGAAAGTGCACGGTGGGTGTAGTGCGGTACTTGTTGAGGCGTGTAGAGTTGGAGCCGCCCGTTGGGGTCCCAATGAGCCACCACGGCGTGGGGTTCAGTGAATCCGTGATGAACACCGGACATCGTCCAGGAGCCGTGAGAGGAGGCATGCGGTGCATTCACCAAAGAACGGTCTCCGAATTCCTGGAACACGCGCTTCTGAACATTGGTTCGGGCAAGGTGGTATTTTCCCCGCCAGTGAATGGGTTCGTCGTGGTCTTCCAACCCTTTCTTGGGGTCAAAAACTGGCTCCAGTTCTTCCCATTCAACATCGAATAACGAAAGCGCTTCAATGGCGGTTGCTTCGTCCACAGCGGCAACACAGGCGACCAAATCCCCCACGTGTCGAACCTTCTCAATAGCCATGGCGTGCTCGTCTTTGGTCACCGGCAATACACCAAATCGGTTGGGTGCGTCTTGACCGGTCGAGACTGCGATAACACCGGGAAGGGCTTCAACACGGCTCGTATCAATGGATTTGATGCGAGCGTAGTGGTGAGGTGAGCGGAGAATCTTCCCAATCAATTCGCCTGGCAGGCGCACGTCGTCGCCGTACCATGCCTGTCCGGTCACCTTTGCATTGGAGTCGACCAGTGGGATGGGTTTCCCAACCACGGTGCCGGTTCGGTCGCGGTCATGGATATGGTCGCCTGCTGGTTTGGGCTCTTTACCACCCACGGTTTCTGGGATGAAATCCAAATCCCTTGGCCGCATTTGAGGGTCGCTTCCACCTGAGCCTGGGGGCGGGAAGACCTGTTTACCTGCGACGCGCTTGCCGTCCTTACGAACCTCCGAAGAGGATGCACCGGGTTGTTGACGATAACTGCCCATGGTCATCACTTCGCATGGCCGGGCGGCATGGTGGGTTCTTCAGGACCGGAGGGGTGCGGGTCTGGGTGAGGGTTGCTTGCTGGCGCAGGGGCTGCAACATCGCCACGGTGAATGGCTGCGGCGGCCTCAATCGAGTCAATGATTTGCTGATACCCCGTGCAGCGACACAGATTCCCCTCGATGGCACAGGCGATTTCATCCCGTGTTGGGTTGGCGTTCTCGTTGAGCAAGGCTTGGGACGCCACCAAGAATCCGGGGGTGCAAAAGCCGCATTGGGAGCCCCCATGCGTAGCAAAACAGGTCTGAATAGGTGCGAGATGAGCACCGTCTGAAAGGCCCTCGACGGTGATGATGTCTGCGCCTTGAACTTGTCCGGCGAGGGTCAGGCATGACAATTTTGGAACACCGTCGATCATGACGGTGCAACAGCCGCACGTGCCCAAATCACACCCTCGTTTGACACCGAGTGTGCCGACCTTATCCCGAAGCACGTCAAGGAGAACAGCGTTGCTGGGTGCGAGGACCTCATGCGACTGACCGTTGACGGTAGCTGACCACCGTTTGCCCTCCGGCACAGGAATCATCGAAACATGCTCATCACCCACCATGGTCGTCCCTGTTGTGCCGTAGGGTATTGACTCTTTGATGATTGGGGGGCTGTGGCCTCTTATTCCTCTTCAAACCGCTCTCTCGACAATTCCCCTTCTGCGAGTTCAATGGCGTTTCGAAGAACCAATCCGTGGTAGACTCGAATGTTGCGTTGTTTTACCGCCAAGTTCACCTCTGTCTCGATCGTTCTCAACACATCGCAGTCCATACAACCTCCGATCTCGGCAAGCAAGCGATTGAATTCACGGCGACGAGAGAAGAAAATGGCAAAATAAACGGGAACCAAAAGCAGAGGAATGACCAATTCTTCAAACACAATTTCGCTCACGAAGGAAACCGAAAATTCAGAGTAATCGGAATCGTACTCGTAGCTGAACGACCCGGGGCCAAGCCCTCCGGTGTAGAAGATACCGGTGTTGGTGCCAAAGTACATCGTAAACGGTGTTTCATCACCGTCGTAAATATCGGAGCCACGGTCGATCTCAATGTAATCGGGCCATCCGTCGTTGTCGTTGTCGGGATCTAATACATCGGGAATGGTGTCTTGGTCTGCATCGGGCGGCGTTGAATCAGCGTTGTACGGGTCGTAGAGAATGGTCCCCGAGGAGGCTGAACGCTCCATTTCATTTCGAATGCCGTCGCCGTCTGCGTCATCATCGTATTCATCCGGCAGAAAATCACCATCGATGTCGGAACACCCCAGGAGACGAATCTTGCTTTTGCCGTAGATGTTGGGACAGTTGTCGCTCATTGGATGCAATCCTTGGTCTGCATAACCATCTCCGTCGAGGTCAGACCAAATCAGAGGGTCCTCCGGCCACACGTCCACCTCATCAAGCGAACCATCACCGTCCATATCGGGGTCGGCGACGTCCCCGATGCCGTCCCCATCAAGATCGCGGTGTTCTGAAGCGTTGTCCGGAAACGCATCCGCCCCCATGCTTTGATTCCATCCTTCATCGGGGTCCGACCAGCCGTCACCATCGGAATCAAGACATCCTTGACGGTCTTCTGTAGAGGACCCGGAAAGACACGAGGGTTCATCCCCGCCATCGCCCTGTGCCGAAACAGAAGTGATGAGGCAAAGAGCGAGAAAGAGCGTGATTACGAATCGGCCCTCACCCATGGGTGTTCCATCATGCCTGACCTAATGGCTTTTTTTCCCGGTTTCGTAGGGTTTCAAAAGTTGGTAGCTGGTATGACATCCAGACCAAGGTTTGAAAAGGAAACCGGTCCGAGTTATACACCATGAACAAAACTCTCCCGTTGTTGGTGCTTCTTCTCTTTCTCACTCCACTCACGGGTTGTACCGCAGAGGATGAAGTGAAGGCTGAGGTCTTTCCTTCCTTCTCAACGGTAGCGGATGACAATCAAACCTACGATAACGCTCGCATGGCTGGCAGCGCCTACATTGTTGTCTTCTCAGCCGAATGGTGCAACAGCCCTTGCTACACCACCATGCACGCTATCTGGAACGCCAAAGCCGAACTTCCCGTTTTGGTCATGTCAACAGACCCGGCCGAAAATGCTGGAGGGTTGACCCTGAGCGAATGGCATGAATCTGCCAATGCGCATGATGATGAGGACGACGATTTGGGCGTTGAATTGACAACGTACGCCTTCATGAAAGGGACCGAAGCCGCCTCCGCTCTCGACATCACGCGACCGGGGTCGCTTGCCTTCGTCAACGCCGAAGGAGAAATCACCTACCTCCACGAGGGGCGAATGGATGACACGGCTGCTATTCTCGAGAAGTGGAACGAGGCAAGCGCCGCTGCGTGAACCCATCACTCCAGAAGCTTGGCTTCCTCAACAACCGCATCAATGTCCTCATCGGGACGCGTCCAGTCGATGATTTCCACTTGAGCAGAATCTTCAGCTTTGTTGAGAACAATGATTCCTGCAATGACCAAGAGCATCAACAGCAAGATGATGGTGGGTGCAACCCAAGCGGGCAAGTCTCCGAACAAACCGTCTTGGTTGGATTGACTGAAGGATTTGGCATTGGCCGTATCCATCAGCATCACGTTCACGGAAACGAGGGAGGTAGCAGAGTGGCCGCCACTTTCGTTGGCCACCAAACCTCGTAGAGAGAGCGTGTGGTTTCCTTCAACCTCAATGCCGGGAAGGTGTTCAAGTTGGTGAACGATGGTGGAGATGTCAAGTTCTGCTCGCTGGTCGCCCTCGCTAAAGGAGTGGAGGCTGGCCCAATCGTCGCGAAGATGATTGCTGCGCCATTGAACGGTGTCAAGGGATCCACTGAGGTCAATATCAATAGCATCGCCTGGCATCAAGTGGATACGGTCGTCAATACCCACTTCGGTGGTGATGGAAATGGTGATGGAAGTGTCGAGCTGGTAATCACGCTGGGCCGCTTCCATGACCGCAGCCAGGGCCTCTACATGCCCGTGGCCGTAGACGTTGTTCTGTCGGTTCTTCGGAATTCCATCTTCAAGACACGGTTCGTTGGCTAACATGTAGTGACATTGACGGTATGTTGCTGTCTCTTGTAGGATGTTTCGAACATCAAAGGGTGACAAGTCTGGGTTGGCCTGAAGCATGAGGGCAACGGTTCCGGCAACACCGGGAGTGGCCATGCTGGTACCGCTGAAGGCAACATATCCGTCGCCCGAGTTGTGTTGAGTGGACATGACATCCGAGCCCACGAAGGCCACGTTGGGTTTGACGCGCCCTTCTTCGGTTGGTCCCTGGCTGCTGTATTCCGCGATGGCCGTGTTCTTGTTGAGGGCCCCGACCGTAATCACATCTTCAGCACCTCCGGGTGTTCCGATGGTGGCTGGAGCCGCTGAATTTCCGGCAGCGATGAGCATGCTGATTCCCGCCCGAACCATCTCGTTGGCGTAGCGGTTCACGCTGTCTTCCTCGGCCGAGGTCCACTCGATGGGACCGGGTCCTCCGAGGCTCATCGAGGCGGCACGGATGTTGAATTCATAGCGGTGGTCAACCGTCCATTGCATGCCGGCCATAACGACGGAGAAACTTCCTGAACCACCTGAGTCGAGGACCTTCACACCGACGAGGTTGGCTTGTGGAGCCATCCCGGGGTGTTCGTAGGTTGGTGCGCCGGTTCCTGCAACGGTTCCAGCACAGTGCGTCCCATGGCCCTGGTCGTCGTAGGCTTGCACTTCTGTGCCGTTGGTTTTGTCCGGGTTGTTCACAGGGTCGTAAAACGCAATCACCTTCGGGTCGTGTGTGCTGTCGTCGTCGTCATGGTCGTCGAGACCAACGTGCAGGCTGTCGATGCCCGTATCGATGACCGCCACGGTGACACCGGCGCCGTCGTATCCGGTTTGTTGCTGAGCAAGGTCCACCTCGTGAACAACGGCCGCATCACCGTTCTGGACTTGGAGAATTCCGTCAAGTTCCAACATGACGACACCGGGCAAGGTGGTGGTTTCGAGGATCAAGTCGTGAGGGATGCGTCCTGCGACGGCGTCGATCAGGGGGAGATGCCACTGGTGAAGGTAGCCCACCTCACGCGTGAGCATGGCGATGTCTTGCTCGGTTGGCGTATGGTCAAAGTCAACGATGAGGGGAAGCGTGTTGGCCTCGTCCAAGAACAGAGGATGGTCGTGGTATTTTTCGACCATGTCAGCGATTTTATTGTCGTTTTTGTCCATCAAAGTGGTGTTCCACCAAGCATCCTCGCTCGGATTTGGCTCGGATGAATGGACCGGCATGGCCATGGCCAAGGCTGGCGTGAGCATCAAACAAAAGCAAAACACACTGAGCAGTGGACGTTTCATGGATTTCTCCCCGGTCCAACCGACCCCCCGGCAGGCTTTCAACTCATTGGAGCCATGTGAACCTCCGGAAAGTGTCGTCGAGTGAAAAAGAACAGTGAAATTCGGAGTTGGCGGGTGAAGTATTAAGAGGAGTTTGAGCGAAGTATTACTGATTGACATGGCTGCACCAAGGAGAAGAACCGCACCCGTACGACCCAAAGCAACCCCCACAGGAACCCCTGTACTCGCAGGAGGCGTCGTGGAAGGCATCGAGACCCCGCAAGAAAGCATCACAATGATTCGCCCGAACCAAAACATGAACAGGGACGACCTGATGTTGATGAAACTCTCTCAAATTGTCATGATGGGCATTGGGTTCCTCTCCATCTGGGGTGGCGTGTTCAGCGTTGCTTTTGATGAAGATGCGACCAATCAGAATTTCCTGGTTCTCTTTGTGGGAGGTTTGGCCTCGTTTTTGGTTTCAATCGGCTTGATTGAACTTCAATCAAAAAAGAACGGCTATCGACTCAAGGACATCCAGAACTATTTCCTCGGCATCGCCTTCTTCTTCTCGACGGTCGGTGTCCTGTGGGGAACCCGTTTCATGATGGGATACGCAACAGGAACGCTCGAACTGGACTGGTTTGGTTCACCCGCCGATTATACCGAAGTGGACTGGTCCCCCAACGCCAACGGCATCTATGCCCAAACGGCCACATGTTTGCTCCTCACCTTCGGTCATTTCCTTCTTCTCAAGCGCTACAGCGGCGATACGAGTTTTGGTTGGGGTGTCGCAACCTATGCACCCATGGCCGTCCTTATCGCGGGCGTGGGCCCTTGGATTCGATGGTCTGAAAACCTCGTGAGTTGGGAGCTTGGATTTGCTATCGTCATGATTTCCTTCGTCTCGATGGAAATGGCCCTTCGCTCAAACCGAGCACTCAATTTCGTTGTCGTGGCCGTCGCCGCTTGTATCGTCCCTATCATCTACGAGATGTTGAACACCGAGGCACCTCAAGACGGCATGGGTGGCGCCCTTTCCTTGATGGTCTTCATCATCGCCATGCAGGGCTATTACGCCTCACGACAAGATCTGCGCAAAGAAGTCATGGAACGTGCATCTGCAGTCCTGATTGGTACCGTGGTCGTGGCCATTGCCCTTGCCCGAACCGAACCTGATTTCAACCTCATTCTGGGCCCGTTCCGTGCAAGTGACTACGCCGAACTCGCTCCGTACATCAACATCCCAGTGGCGCTTTGGGTCATGGTTCTGTTGGCCTATTTCCCTGCCGTTCTCCAACAGCGTGTTCCTTGGATGCCCGTCGGACTTGCTGTGGCCTTGGCAGCCTTACCCCCAGAGACGTCCACCGTTCCTTGGATACTCAGCATGATCATGATTCCGTACATGGTCTTCATCTCAAAGGTTGCTCGACCATGGGTCATCAACATCACCATCCTCGCATTCAGTGGTTCCTACTTGCTTTCTGATTGGATTGGACTTTCCGGAGACCTGACCGCCAAGGAGACCTTTGGAGGCACATGGCTTCACGTCGTCCTCCCGATCTTTTTGGTGGCCGTTTCTGAGGCCGGTCGACGAACTGGCAAATTACAGACCAGCACGAGTTTGGCCATGCTCGGTTCGGTCGTACTCTCCAGGGCCGTGTTGGACCCGGAATGGTTCCTGCCTTGGCTCTTAGTAGCCTACATGGCCTTCATGAGTTACAGCGTCATGCTGCAATACCCTTCACCGAACATGAAGCAGCGAAAGGACATCACGCTCGCTTTGGCCTTCACCTCGATAACCATTCTGTTGTTGGCTTTGATGGACAACCTCAAATTACCACCCAGTTCGGCCTTTGACAGCATTGTTGAGATGGGGTTGCGACCCCAGTTCTTTGTCGTCAGTATCGTGTTGTACCTCTTGGCAGCAAAAGCTGCTGGCAAGGAACTTGACGCTGGTTCAATCTTTGCTTGGTTCGGCCAAGGCAACGAAGATGAATTGACGTACAACGCCCAAACCAACACATGGGAACTGATGAATCAAGATTTGAGGGATGAAGATGCCCGTATCAAAGAAGCTGAACTCACTCCGCTGGCTCGACTGAGTCTCCTCTCTTCGCTGGTGATGTTCACGTTTTCCGTCAGTGATGTCAACGTCACCACATGGGCTGAACAGCCAGCGCTCGTATTGTTGATGGTCATCCCTGTTGGCATGTTGATTCGAGAAGTCACGGCGATGAACAGCATCAGTTCAGCAACCCGAGCCACAGCCGTCACGCTGTTGGTCCTGATCGCCGCTCCACTTTCGTTTGCCTTGGGGCCGGAAGTGTGGGGGACCAATGCAAAAATCCAAACCTCAAATATTCTGTTTGATTTGATTCTGGTCAGTGCACCGCTCATTGTGAACGGCGTCATTTCTCGCCGGGGATTGGACAAAGGCGAATTGGACCGAATGGGCGATGGCGTGGCTTATGTCATGCTTCTCCTGTTGGGCATGCTCGACACCTCGGGCGGTCTGCTCCTGCTGCCAATCCTCCTTTTGGTGACCGTACGAGTCATTCAGTACCGATACTACCTGCTGCTTTCCTTCATCCCCTTCGTGCTCATCTTCTTGTCAGATGGATGGTATTCCCATGGTTTGTTCAACGCTTTCATCGACACGCTCCCGGAGAGTTTCCAAACCTACCTCCTTGACCAACATGCAGGGCCGTTCCCCGCCTTCATCGGGTTGATCATCGGCACGCAAATGCTCTTTGGCTTGTCCAGGCTCTACACCTCTGAAGATGACGAGTTGGAATCCAGTTTCACCATGCTCATCATGGCCATCTGGCTCATCGTGGCTCTGTTCAGTTGTGTTCCCGACGGCTACTGGCTACCGACCTTGGCATGTGTTGTTTTGTTGCCCTATTTCTGGTACACCGACAACAGCCAGACGTTCCCCTACATGCTCGGAGCACTGTTTGTATCTCTCTACATCGGATTCTCGCTCAGTGAAACCTTCCAACCCATCACAGAAGCCGATGCCATCGGCTGGAGCGGGATGATCACCGGATTAACGGGTAGCGGCATGGGAGTCATGCACCAAAGAGGGGTTTTGTTCCGCACGCCACCAGCCACGGAAGATGAAACAAATCTCGCTGATTCAACGGCAACGCTCGCCCTTCAGCTTGGTGCTCTGGGATACGTTGGAGGCTATTCAGTATTCTTTGGCATTGGGCCGGTCATCGGACTCGTCCTCTTGGCCCGCTCCGCTCTCAAAGACGGACGCCCCAACAGCATCATAGCCCTGCCCATTCTCCTCACCTTCAGCGTCGTCAACATGCTCGTTCAGGGTGAAATCGGCACCGAGGAACAGCGACAGACCATCACGGGCCTGACCCTCGCCGTCCAAGGTATCCTTCTCACATTGCTCTCTGCAAATGACGACATCGTCTACGACTATGAGGCCTTGAAATGGAGTTCGGATGAAGCCTTCTTTGCCTTCATGGACCGCTTGGGGGTGAGCGGGGCCCTCTACACCATCATTGGGTTCTTCATCACCTTTGACAGCGTCAACCTCGAGTCGGTCGCCTATCTGCTCACCACGGTGTACCTGGTGGTCATCGGCATTCAGGGCTTCAGCGAAGAAGCCGATGCTCGTTGGCGACGCGGTGTTGGTGGCTACGGTTCAATTCTAACGGCCTTCCTGTTCGCAGAATCGCTGAACAGCGATTTGTACAACGCCATCGGTATTGTCATGACCGGCATGGTCGCCCTCGGTTTCGGATTCTTGTTCATGCAGAGAATGAATGAGGAAGATGGCATTTACGAAGCGGTCGAACACCACGTGGCCGGCCCGACGAACGAAGGACAGAGAGAACCCCCTGCCATGGTGGACTTGGATGAGGAAGAGGCGGAAGAGGAAGACGACTTGGAGTTTGAAGAATTCGAAGAACTTGAGGAAGAAGAGGAGGACCTTGAAATCGAACTCGTTGATGAAACGGAAGCGGTCGAAGACGTTGAGGAAGCCCTCCCCGAACCCGTGGTCGCTGAAAAGGCACAAGAAAAGCCACGAGTTCAAGAAAAGCCAAAGCCTCAGAAAAAGCACAGTGGATTGTTGGATACCGGCGAAGGATTCGCTTTGCGCTTGCCCAGAGATGCGGTCGACAACATCCTTGCCTCGCTTCATTCAACCCCGCACGAGGGTTACGTTCCTGTCGTTGCGTTTGGACCAAACGGGCAGATCATGTTGACTTTTGAGAGCGATTCGTCGACCTCGTGAGGCCTTCATCAGTCGGCGAAGAATCAAGACCTTTCTTCGCTGCCATTGAACCATGGACAAGCGAGAGCAACGGATGGTCTGGATTGACCTTGAAATGACGGGGCTGGATCTTTCAAGAGAGTCCATCATCGAGATTGCAACCGTGGTAACGGACAGTGAATTGAACATCCTCGCCACGGGCCCAAATCTGGCCATCACGGTGCCTGAATCCCTGATTGAAAGCATGGATGATTGGAACACGAGGCACCACCACGGCAGCGGCCTCGTCGAACGTATTCGCAAAGAAGGCGTCAGCGTACGTGAAGCTGAGCAGGCCACCCTTGCCTTCCTTCGTGAATGGGTGGACGAAAACAAAGCGCCTCTGTGCGGCAACAGCGTCTGGAACGACCGCCAATTCCTTGCCAAGGAAATGCCAGCATTGTTGGATTTCCTCCATTACAGAATGATCGATGTTTCAACGGTCAAGGAACTGAGCAGGCGTTGGTACACCGATGTCCCACGGTTTCCGAAACAAGGCGCTCATCTCGCCCTCGATGACATCTTGGAATCCATTGAGGAATTGAAGTATTTCCGAGAACAAGTCTTCGTTTCCTAATCCTTCCGCCACGTCGGTTCATCGGGGTCAACCCCCTTGTGGAGGGACATGATTTGTGCCACCACTGCCACCGCGATTTCCTCGGGAGATTGGGCCCCAATGTTGAGGCCAATGGGGCAAATGACTTGGTCGAGTAACTGCTGAGGCAAGCCCTCTTCAAGGCAGGATTTCTCAAACGCTTGCCATTTGGAGCGGCTACCGATGACACCGAGCCGTGGAGCGTTCACGCCGTCCAGCACCGCATCGGGAGTGTTGAGGAGATGGAGGAGACCGAGCAAGCGTTCTTGGTCCTCTGACCAGTCATGACCCAACAGCAGAACGTCGGAGTATCGTCCAAGCGAAGGCCCCGATTCATCCTTCAGCAAATCGGCAACCGATGCTGAAGAACGCTCAACTGCATGAGGGTATTTTTCTATAGAAACATAGGCTTCGCGGGTATCGTGGACGGAATAACGCCATCCGAGTCCGTGAAGCGTCCGGGCCAAAGCCTCGCCACAATGCCCACCGCCCATGATGTACACGTGTGGCATGGGGATCATCACCTCAACGGCGATCGAAACCCGACCGCCGCACAACGAATCAAGCGGCGTCACCTCATAGCCCTTCGCACCCTTGTTCAATCCAAAGGTCAACACCTCTGCAAACGGTTGCTTGGCTTCAGAAAGGAGGCTACGGCATCGCTCAAGCACCTTGTGCTCCAACCCAGCACCGCCCACCGTTCCCGTCCAGGTTTCATTGAAAGAAGACATCGCTAAACGAGCGCCGGTCTTTCCCGGAACGCTTCCTGAAGTGTTCAACACCGTCGCCATGACAACCTTCCGCTGGAGGGAGAGTTCGCTCAAAACCCAATGGAGGACATGAGCGGTCATGAAGGGTCCTCAACGGGACGCCCTCATATCCCTTCGCTTTGAGAAAAACAAGCCGCAAGATGGGTTCCTTGTGCCATCAACCGGTCAACGTCGTCCGGAGTATCGATGTTCATGTGGAGCCAAGGAGCGTGGACGGGAACCCCCACAAAATCCACAATGTCCCGAAGCGGTGTGTCTTGTTTTGCAGCGTTCACCGACGCCAAAGCGTCCGCCATCATCACCACGGGATGACCGTTTCGACCTTCGTTGGAGGCGGCAGCGTTGCCTCCATGGCCGAGCAGCGTTTTGACGACCTCAACGTTCCAGCAAGGCCGGTCAACCGGTACCATCACCAAGCGAAGCAGGGGGCGTTCCACGGTTTGAGAGAGGGCATGAATGCCGAGTTGAAGCGAACCCGTTCGGCCCGAATCAGGGTCGGCGTTCACGACGAGGTGGGCCGTCGGTAACCGCGCCCTCACCTCAGATTCAATGGAAGCGTTCACCACCACGACGGGGCGGCATCCTGCCTCAAGCAACCGCTCATGGGCCCATTCAATCAATGTGCGACCGTTGACAGAAACCAACGCCTTTGGACGACCGAGTCGCCGACTGAACCCCGCTGCAAGCACCACCGCAGGCACAGGGTCGCTGTCCATGACCCAAGGAGGCCCTTCCTCCCTTTGGGTTTGCGTTGGTTTGAACTTGATATACTCTTGAACGCTCAACGCCCATATGGTCAGATGGAAACCCCCCGGACACTGGTTACAGTCCAATCGAGAGGCGTACACGAAATCCATCGAATTTCTTCAAGCCATTGTGGCTGGCTCTCCCCACATGGAGTTGAAAGAAAACGTCCAATCTCTGCCCAAAATCACCGTCCAAGGTGCCTCAAGACGTTGGTACACGATCAATGCTCGAGCGTATTACAACGAAGATTACATCGAGATAGAAGGCGATTACAGAGAGGTGAAGGAAGTGCATTGGAACATCAACATTCACGCTGCGGCATGGAAAAGCGATATCCTCCAGATGACGCCGTTCGCCGTCTCACTGTGCATCAATCCTCGGTCGGAATCGAGAGGCTTGCCGATTGGCGACCAGGTGGCTGCCCTCGCACTGGCTCTTCGGAACGACAAAACCACAGCCATGCGAATTCCTCTTCTGGCCCAATTCATCGTTTCACCTCGAAAGGCGCTTCGGGAGGTCTACCAGTTCAGCGAAGAGGGCGTGGTCATGGAGGACGAAGTCTTCATGGAAGATTACGATGAGCACGAAATTGAAGATTATGATGTCTTTGACGGCGTCCCAAACGATTGGCCTGGTATCGGCGTGATCCAGCCCCATGAATACGAACACCTCGCTTCGGAGATAGAGGATCGACAGCTCGACTCGTGGATGGAGCAACAAGAAGAGCGTGCCCACCATGACAACAAAGAGCCATGGCATCACGATGATGACCGGATATGGCAGTTGGAGGATAACCTCCGGAACGGTCGTCGATGATCAGAGTCCCTTTGTGATTTCTCGGCCGATGATCATGCGCTGGACTTGCGAGGACCCCTCGTAAATCTGCATGACCTTGGCCCCTCGCATCAACCGAGCAACGGGATATTCCTCTGAATACCCGTAGCCACCGTAGACTTGGACAGCGTCCGTGGCCACCTGCATGGCCATGTCGGCCGAGAATCGCTTGGCGTGGGCTGCAGATTCCGTGTTGCGAACACCGGCATCAAAATCTGCAGCGGATTTCCACGTCAGCATGCGAGCCGCCTCGATGTTGGTTTTCATATCGGCCAGCATGAACTGGATGGCCTGGTGTTGATGCAATGGTTTGCCAAAGGTTTGGCGTTCATTGGCGTATTGAAGCGCATGTTCGTAAGCTGCACGAGCGAGACCTGTTGCGTGGGCTGCAATGTTGGGGCGGCTCATGTCAAACGCCTTCATGGCGTTCATCCATCCGCCGGATTCCGAGCCGCCAATCAAGTGGTCAGCAGGTACACGGACATCGTCAAAGGAAATCGAGCGGGTATCCGAACATCGTTGACCCATGTTCGTTTCCTTCTTTCCAAGGGAAAAGCCTGCGGTATCCTTCTCGACAACAAAGCCCGACATGCCACGATAACCCGCCTCAGGGTCGGTCTTGGCAAGGACGAAGAAAAAGTCGGCATGGCCGGCGCCCGTGATCCACATTTTTGAGCCGTTGATGACGTATTCATCGCCGTCTTTGATGGCGGTGGTTTTGCAAGCAGCGACGTCCGAACCAGCGCCGGGTTCGGTGACGGCATAGGAAGCGAGGGCGCCCTCTTCAGCAATTTTTCTCAACCAGTGTTCTTTCTGTTCATCGGTGGCACCGGTGATGATGGGGGCACTGGCAAGGGCAGTAGCGTAAGCTGCCGTGGCAAATCCGGGGTCGCCCCAAGCCAGTTCTTCATTGACGAGCACTTCTTCAAACGAGCCGAGTCCCGCACCTCCGTAGGCTTCTGGAATGTGAAGATTCAGTAGTCCCATCTCGTGGGCTGCTTGAATGGTTTCTTTGGGGTAGTGAGCCGTTTCATCCCAGTGTTCTGCATTGGGTCGGATTTCGTCTTGAGCGAACTCGTGGGCGAGTTCTTTCAGCATGGCTTGCATCTCGTCAAGTTGGAAGTCCACCATGCTACGGCGAAGCGCTGCTCCCTTAAGAGCGATTAGTTGGGGCCAATCGCAAGACGAACGGTCAAAGGACAAGATACCCTTGATGTTCGGCTGCAAGAACGCAGAGGAAAATCAAGTAAATCAGAATCAAGATGACGCCTTCCCAGCGCTTGAATTCATATTGGGAGCGCATCATCAACAACGCCACACCCGTCCCGACAAAGGTTGCTGGGATGATGATGTAGGCGGTCAAGGCATAACTTGCATCAGTCAACGCAAGTGGGTTGACGACAGCAGCAAAACCAATCGAGAGGAGTGGGTCGGTGATGTTTGAACCAATAAGGGTGCCAATCGCCACACCCTGACTGCGCTTAGCGGCCAAGAAGGCAATGGTCAGTTCAGGCAGTGAAGTCCCCAAGCCCGAGACCGTCGTTCCAATCACGGCATGTGGGACGTTGAAGGCGTAAGCCATGTCACTGGCCACGTTGACGAGATGATGGGCTGCAAACAAAGCCAACAACAAGCCCGTGGTGACCATGAACGCATAGGAAGTAGTCGTGCGGTTCACTTTCCGTTCAACCTGTTCGCCTCCACTGAGTTCCTCTTCGAGAATCTCATCCCTGTGAGACAACAACCAGTAGATGTAGGCGATGTACAACGACATCAAAAAGCCGCCCTCAATGCGACTCAAGCCCTCTCCAGTAAACAAGAACAGCGTCAACAAACCGATGGAAGCGAACATGATGAAACCGTCTCGCTTCAACCAGGACGGGCGCACCTTGACGCCACGGAAAGCCACGACAACGCCCAGAATGAGCGTGATTTGAACCAGAATCGAGCCGTAAATACCGCCGATGGCCAAATCTCCAATCGCTGGATTGGAGGGGATGTCAGCCGCCGCAGTGGAAGTCACCAAAATTTCAGGGAGGGAGGTGCCGATGGAGACGATGGTGAGTCCGATCACCACTTCTGGCAACCCCGCCCGATAAGCCAATCCTTTGGCGCCTTCGATGAAAACATCAGCTGACTTGATGAGCAAAGCAAGGGCCATGGCAAGAAGCGCAAAGGACAGCCAGTTGTTGTTGATGGTGGAATCGGAATCCTTGAGCACGGTGTGCAAGGCTAAGATTCCCAAAAAGAGAGCCCCGTTAAGGACCAAGGTGTTGCTAAACACCAACTGAGGAATGCCGGTTTCTTTGGAAGCCGCCTCCTCACCCATGGACGGTGGACTGGCATCCACTTCTTGACGGTTACCACGTTAAATTACCACTGGTGCGTTCTTGATGAAGGCTTTGAACCTCCGATGAGGAGCCATCACCATGCGCCGGGAAATCACGGGAGAGTTCCTCGGCACGGCCCTCATGGTCAGTGTGGGATGTGGAAGTGTTGCCCTCGGTGCGAGCCATTTGGCCGTTTCCCTGACATTTGGCGCCGCTGTCACCCTCGCCATCGTCTTCTTTGGGCCGCTGAGCGGAGCCCACATCAATCCCGCTGTTAGCATCGCCTTTTGGAGAGACGGGCAATTGGAAGGGCGATTGCTCCCCGCCTATCTTTTCGCCCAATGTTTGGGAGCCCTTGCTGGAGCCCTCGTTGTCAGTGGTGCAGCGCCGACAACGGTTGCGCCCAGCCTCACTCTCGTGGAAGGATTCGGAATTGAAATCGCCATCACAGCAGCCTTGATGGTCAGCATCTTGCTCGTCGTTCAACGCTCTTCTTCCAGAGTGGTCGTTGCGGTTTGGGTCGGTGCGACCGTCGCCATCCTCGCCTTCATCGCCGGCACGATGACCGGAGCAAGCATGAACCCCGCCCGAACCTTTGGACCCAATGTTCTCAACGGAATGTGGGCGACGCTGCCGTTTTACGTGGCATCGACAACGCTCGGCGCATGGTTTGCATGCGACATCAAACACCGGTTCTTTCCGGACTGATCAGGCACCAACCGAGGCTCGCAGCATCGCAGCGACGTGGTCGAGGGAAGGGATGGTGTGGTTCTCAAGAGGCGGTGCAAACGGCACGGGAGTATCCAGCGCCCCGATGACCGAGGGTGCGGATTCCAGTTCGTAGAAGCAATCTTCCATGATACGAGATTGTATGGTGTGCCCAAGTCCACCGGCCCACTGGCCCTCTTGAAGGACGACCAAGCGTCCTGTTCGCTGAACGGAAGCAATGCATGTTTCAGCGTCAAAGGGCAGCAGGGTTCGCAGGTCAACGACCTCAACCTCGATGTCTTCTTTCGCAAGCAGGTCCGCTGCTTGAAGGGCGATGTGGACCATGGCCCCCCAAGTGACGAGGGTGATGTCCCGCCCGCCACGAATCACCTCGGCTCGGCCGAGTTTGTAGTGCTCGCCCTTGCTGATGTGAGCGTTTACGGTCTCGGTGTCAACGGCTTGATTGATGTTCATGCCCCAGCCGGTTAATCCGCCCCGAAGCCCGTACAACCCAATGTGTTCGAGCATGAGAACAGGGTCGGGCAATTGAGCCGCTTCCATCAAAAGGTCGTAGGCGTCTTGCGGTGTTCCGGGTGCCATCACCACCAGGCCCGGGTCGTTAGCGAACCAGGATTCAATCATGTTTGCATGAAACGGACCTGAACGGGTTCGAGCACCGAGCGGAATCCGAACCGTCATTGGACAGTCTGCACCCCAACGCCAACGGAGCATCGCGGCGTTGTTCACCAGAGCATTGAAGCCAAGGGCAGCAAAGCCTCCGAATTGAATTTCCACCATGGGTTTCATCCCAGAAAGAGCCGCTCCCACGCCGGTGTGAACAATGATGGCTTCGCACAACGGCATGTCGATGAGTTTGTCCGTGTGGCCAGCGTTTTTCAGCGCCATGTTCATGCCAAACGCACCGGCGACTTCCATGTCTTCACCGATGAACACGCAATCATCACCGTGCATCGTTGCCACGTCAGCCATGGCCTGCTGGATGGCCCGTGCATAGGTCCATCCGCCCTTTTCGGCGTAAGCCCAAGCGCGTTCACCCACGGCCAGTGGAGCATCAACGCCACCGGGCGCCTCTTGACCAGAATACCGTTTGAGGTGGTCGGCGTGCGTATCGGCATCGTGGAGGGTCGTGATGCCTTTCGTGACCGTCTCTGGTTCAGGCCAGGCCATCTCGATGAGTTCGTTTTTCGCAGCCTCAACGGCTTCGCTTTCTTCCGTTTCCATCGCTTCGAGAATGGCCTCATCGACACCCATGTCAACCAACAGCGCTCGGTGCGTTGGAATCGGGTCTTTTGCTTCCCAATACGACAACAAATCTCGGTCAACATACCCTGCCGGCGTTCCGCTTGGGTTGCCCAAATAGAGGTCGTCATGATGATGAGCGTGGCCGCAACCTCGCATGGTTTCAACATGGATGAGCGTTGGCCCACCGCCCGCCATTGAATATTCTCGAGCGACGGCGGTGGAGGCATGCCAAGCAGCGGGGTCTGAGCCGTCAATGGTCCATGCAGGGAATCCCATCGCGTTGGCTTTGTCAGCCCAAACCTCAACACCTGACTGTTTGGCAGGCGGCGTATCGAGAGCGATTTGATTGTTCTGAAGAATGTAAGTGATGGGCAAACCTCTGGCACCAGCGAGGTTCATGGCTTCCCAAAATTCTCCTGATGAAGACGCCCCCTCACCGATGCATGCGACATGAAATCGGTCAAGCGATTGTCGCCAAGCTGCAAAGGCCAGCCCCGTCATGGTGGCGCTGGCGATGGGAAGAGGGGCCGTAGGAGGCAGGACGCCGACATGCCATGCGCCGACGTGAAGGTCTCGCCCGCCAGCATCGTCCCAACCCCCGTTTTGGTTGGAGCCCGCCTTGCCAAGGTTCGCCGCCATCACGTCAAGCGGGGTATCGCCCATCGCGAGGCCGAGCCCCACGTCTCGAATCATCGGCGCAACAAGATCGCCGTCGTAGCCCTTTCCAGGCCGAGCATCTCGTGGAGCATCGGGTTGTCGATTCAACGCTGTGGCCACGGCCACGACGCCTTCCTGCCACGTGGACCGAAAGCCCTTGCCGCCGAAACGACCGCCATCAGGCGTTTCCACACCTTCGGTGAAGATATCCTTGAGGGCAGCATCCAAACATCGTGTCCGGGTCATCAAGCGTTGCCATTCAAGCCGTTGTTGAACGGACACCGCCATGTAGTAGGCCAGACGACGAAGCATCAAACGCATGTCCACCAAAAAGTGGGCCCTGCGCCGCTCAAGCATGACCTCCATGCTGCGACGAGGAATGACTTCTCGCTCGAGTTCGTCCCCAAGCGTGCTCTCCATTTGTTTCTTGAGGCCACGCTCAAGAGCGTCAACAAACCGTCGTGCAAACGTGTTCCAGGAGGGCCCTTCGAAGGTTTCGGGCTCTCCATCGACCATGTGGTCCCATACATTGGCCACGAGGAAGAGGTGAGCGTCGTGTCGTTGAGCAACGAAGGAGAGAACTTCAGAGCGGGCGGCGTCTTTGGGGAGGGGTTGGACAAATTCCAGCGGTTGGTCGGCTCGCCAATCATGGCCAAAGATTTCCGGAAGGTCTCCCTGCGACATGGCCTGTCCCCGACCCTCGCACGAGATGGGTGGTTTCAATCCTCTTCTCATTCAGGTTGAAGTCCTTGGTTGACGACCTCGGCGGTTGATTTCCGTTTTTGGATTTCTTCCTCGTAGCATTCGTGGAGCATGTCTCGGTTGGTCAAGGTCAACAGGAGGGCGGCGAAAGCGGGGAGGGCCAGCCCTCCAAGGGCAATGGCCCACGACCCAAAGACATCAAACGCCGGACCAACCAACATCGGCCCCACGATGGTTCCCGCCGCCCAAGCAGCGCCAAACACACCGAACGCTAACCCGGGATTCCCTTCACCGAGGGCACGATTGGTCGCGGTGTCAATCATTGGTAGCATCGGTATTTGAGCGGCCGCGATGAAGAATTGGAAAGAACCTAAGAGCAATATCATCGCTAAAATGGCGGCATCTCCAGACAGCACATATCCAACCAAACCCACGCCCAAGAGAGAAAACACGACAAAGGACCAACCGATGAGCATGTAGCGTGTTGGTCCGTTGCGGTCAACCCAGCGGCCCCAAATGACAGAGCCAAGGCCCTGCATCAACACCATGACCAGCAACACCCCACCGATGGCAGCAGAAGAGAGGCCCAAGGAATCATCGAGGAACAACGGGACGCCTGCTTCCAGAGCACCCGTGGCAACGGTGGTGATGGCCAACAACACGGCGACACGGAAAAGAATCCGGTCCGAAAAAAACACACGAAGAGAAACCGTGGATGAGATCTGTTTCCGAGGCCCACCAATCACGTCGATGGACGACCAGAACAACGGACAAACCAACGCCGTCAAGAGCGCCAAAACGGCGAACGCGGAGGCCTCTCCCCACGTGAACAAGATCCCGCCCAGAACAGGTCCGAACAAACCACCTATGGCGGCCATACCAAGCAACTTCCCTGCTTGTTCGCCAAATCGAACGGGCCATAATTGAGAGGCGGCGGCTAAACCGGCCGTCATGATGGTCGCTCCCGAAGCGCCATGGACCATGCGTGCGAAGGCGAGCAAGAGAAACGGCCGGCCCACCCACTCGTTGGTCGCCACCACATACAGTCCGCCAGAGGCCGTTAACATGACCAAACTCACAAACACCGTTGGACCTGCTCCAAAGCGGTCGGTAATGCGTCCGGTCACCGGTCCAAAGAGAAGCAAAGGCACCGCCCATAACGACACGAGAAGGGTGGCCTGTGTAGCGTTCAAGTCAAACTGTGTCTGCCATGAAGGCAGAATGGGGACGATGAAGGCGTACCCGAGAAAGTTGACAAAAAAGGCCAGAAGAAGGGCGAGAAAAGCTCGCTGAAGTCGCCGTTCTTCCGAGGCGGAGTTCACTCCTCCTCCTCCCTGGCGGGCAGCGCATCAAGCATGTCCGCTGCAAGGGTGCTTGCATCTTCTACTTGCGTGAGCAGTGTCAAATCCGACAAGGCTCCAGGGCGCTTGAGAGCGGTCATCAATTCTTGGAGGACTTCAGCCGTCAGCCGAGTCAACGCCAATGTTTCGGGGTCGATGGCCACTTGATCGGTTTCTTCCAACAAGGAAACATAGTCCGGTTCTTCGGAAAGAATACCCTCCATATCCGATTCCACCTGTCGGGCGATGTCTTCGGCTTGTCGTTCAAGAATGTCTTCCATGGAAGAGTTGCCTCCCGACGTTGGTAAGAGCGGTGCTGCGCCTTCTCCAAGGGTCGTCCCTTTGTTGAGGTCCTTGAAGGAAGGCACGCTCTGGCCACTTGATTTGGCCTTCTCCAGCGCCTCATTGGGGCCCTCGTCAGCCTGAGGCGCTGGTGGGCCTGCGGTGCCCACAAGACGGTTCAAGGCCAATCGAACCAGGGTGGTCATGGCGTGGGAGGAAAGCCCACCGTCTTCATCATCAAGTTCCTCGTCTGCCATTTCACTTCGAAGAGAAGCCACAAACTCTTCGTCGATATTTCCCGCTTCAACCAATCGGCGGAGCATAGGCAGCGCCCACTCACTGTCGTTCATGGTCATGCCAACATCGAACCGTTGACCGCCCAATCCGCCACCGCCTTGACCGGCTGAAACATCGGCTGGGGGAGGTACAAATTGCTTGGCAGCGTGTCGTCCAATCTGACCGATGAGTTGGTTCATGTCAACCGGTTTACCGATGACCTCAGCCACGCCGGCCAAGGCAGCCGATGAGAGAAAATCCGGTGCGGTGGTTCTGGAGAGAATCACGGTGCGAGTTGCAGAGCGAAAGCGGGGTTGCCCTGCCAACGACAGGCATACGTCAATGGCGCTTCCTTGCCTCCAATCACCCTCCAACAAGAGTACATCTGGAAGCACTGCACTGGCGGTCGCTTCGGTTTGTGCGAGGGTACTCAATCGGGTCACCTCGTAACCTTCACGTTCGAAGGTGTTGGCCAGCAGGTTGCGCCGGCCTTCGTTTTCGTCGGCGATGATGATGCTGGCCATTCTCATCCCCTCCGTGATGAAAGCAAGAACTCAGCGGCTTTGAACCTCACCCAATATGGGAACTCAAGCAACGGTGTTTTTGCTCATCTCAACCGTCGGACAACATCCATGATTTATTCGATGTCGTCCGGTGCGGCGGCATACCAACCCATGATACCACCATCGAGGTTGAAAAGACGGGCGGCCTCCCAGCCCGATTGAATCAATTCAATCGCCGCCAGTTGCGAGCGCATGCCGCTCTTGCAGTGGATCACGATATCGGTCTTTTTTGGAAGGCTGTCCAAGATTGACAGCACGTTGGTATGTGGCACCTGAAGGTCGCAACTTTTGGCATGGGCGTCCGCATATTCTGCATCCGAGCGAACATCGAGAATGAAGGGTGCCCAGCCGTTTTCTCGGCGTTCAAGAAATTCAGGGACGGAAATGTGATTGAACATTGCATCGGCTGAGGGGGGTTCAGAATTTTGTTCTTGCGGCGAATCTGCCACAGGCGGCGCAACCATGCACCACGCTTCTTGGCTTTGCATGGCCGCCGCTTTGGAGAGGTCCATCACCGCATCTCGTTCGGTGTCTGCCTCAAACCTCAGCGTATCAAAGGCCATGGATTGAGCGTCGTAAAGGAGGAGTTTACCGCTCAACGACACGGGCAAATCCAGCAAGAATTTGATGGCCTCGGTGGCTTGAAGCACACCAATCACGCCGGGAAGTACGCCAAAGACGCCGGCTTCGGAGCAGGTCGGGACGGCCTCTGGTGGTGGCGGTTCAGGGAACAGGTCTCGGTAGCAAGGGCCTCCGTTGTGATTGAACAAGGAGATTTGACCCTCGAAACGAAACACGGACCCGTACACCCAAGGAAGACCAAGCAAGGAACATGCATCATCGATGAGGTACCGGGTGGGAAGGTTATCGGTTCCGTCGAGGACGATGTCCCACCCTTTCATGATGGCCAGGGCGTTGTCTGGATTCAGACGCTCCTGAAACACCTCAACCTTCACGTTGGGGTCCAGCGCTTCGAGGGTGGCCTTCGCCGACACCACTTTTGCTTCACCTACATCGTTCGTAGCGTGCAAGATTTGCCGTTGGAGGTTGCTGAGGTCGACCGCATCGTTGTCCACCAGACCCAACCTGCCCACGCCGGCGGCCGCAAGATACAACGCCGCTGGTGAACCAAGACCGCCAGCCCCGATGAGCAGAACACTGGCGTTGTTGAGTTTCTGCTGACCTTCCACCCCAACGTTTGGCAGGCTGATGTGCCGAGCATGACGAGCAACATCAACCATGACAAGGCCAAGCGGCCGGTCTTCATCAAAGGAACGGCTTCAATGAACGTGCTCTTCTAGCCACTTTTCAACGTCCATGGCTGCAGAGCAACCCATTCCAGCCGCGGTGATGGCTTGCTTGTAGCGAGTGTCAACCACGTCCCCCGCAGCGAAGACGCCCGGGACGGAGGTCATGGTGTGCTCTTTGTGAACAATGTAGCCGTTTTCATCGGTTTCCACTTGACCGCCGAGGAAATCGGTGATGGGGGTGTGTCCGATGGCGATGAAAGCGCCGGTGGCGTCGATGGTTTCCGTGCTGCCGTCTTGGGTATTCTCGAGAACGGCTCCGCTGAGACCTTTGTCATCGGAAAGCCATTCCTTGATTTGACGGAAGGTACGAATCTCAATCTTCGGGTTGTTGGCGGCTCGCTCGTACATGATGGTTGAAGCCTTGAACACATCGCGCCGGTGAATCAACGTAACTTTGCTCGCAAAGCGTGTGAGGAACGTTGCTTCTTCGCAAGCGGAATCGCCGCCACCGATGACCAGAACGTGCTCGTCGCGGAAAAACGCGCCGTCGCATGTGGCACATGTCGAAATCCCTCGGCCCTTTTGTTCGGCTTCACCAGGGGCGTTCAGCCACATGGATTCTGCACCGGTGCAGACGATGATGGAATGGGCCAGGAAGGTCTCACCTTCGACCACGACTTTGTAGGGGCGCTCGCTCAAGTCCACCTCATCCACGTTTTTGTCTTCAACTTCCAGACCGAAGCGCTCGGCTTGTTCCCGGAGTTGCATCATCATCTCCGGGCCGGCAATGCCTTCTGGATAGCCGGGGAAATTTTCGATATCGCTGGTGAGCATCAACTGTCCACCGGACATGTAACCAGCGAACATGAGGGGGTTGAGCATGGCCCTTCCGGCATAGAGGCCGGCCGTGTAACCTGCAGGTCCTGAACCGATGATGATGACATTGCGTACTTCGGACATGTGACTCTCCAAGTGCCCGTGAGGAGAGGTGGTGTTTGAAGATTCGCCCGGAGTCCCCTTGGGATGCAAAAACATAGAGATACCCCGGGATGATGCCCCCACATGGTCAACCAACTCGCTGCAGCCGCAGGCATGGGTGTTTACGTCGTACTGGTGTTGTGGGCGACGAAAATTCCCTACACGATGATGGTCGATCGGGGCATGGAACACATCCGAGCCGTCTATTACAACCGGAAAATCGTCCACATGTTCGCCGGCGGCGTGGGTTCACTGAGCGTCCCGTTCTTGTTCACCAGCCCCGTGTATCCACTGGTGTGCGGCGTTCTTCTGACGACGATGCTCTACGCTTCACATCGAGCGGGCATCGTGATGCATTGGTTTCAAACCGAACAAAATCAAAACGATGTCAAATTTGGACTGATGTGGTGGATGTCAATCTCGCTCATTTGGTGGCTTGTTGACGACCCTTGGCTGGCGATCGTGCCCTCGTTATTCATGGCCTTCGGCGATGGCATCACCGGTGTGGTACGCAACGCAGTGGTCCAAAAACGGTCAAAGAGCCCTATCGGGAACGTGTTCATGTTCTTGGTCAGCGCTCCTTTGGGATGGTACGCCGCCAAAGCGGGCGACCCGAGCCTCCCCGCTTGGGGCCTCATCGCAGCAACGGTGGCCACCTTTGTTGAACGCTACGAGTTCGGACCCATCGACGATAACATCCTGATCACCGTCTGTGCCACCGCCGTGCTGTTGCTTGGCGTTCAAATCGGGCCGCTCATGTAAGGCAGGCCGTGGTGTATTCACTGTCCGATGAGCTTGTAATCATCACTGAGCGGTGTGGCACCGGTTTCAACGTGAATGATTTTTCCGTCTTTGTAGCGGTAAAAGGCAAGCACAGCCTCAGAGTTTGAACCGTTGGAAAAGTGTGCGATGGAATGCCCGATGCCGACTTCATCGTTCTCAAACAAGATGCGGTGAGACTCGGTACGAACCATTCCTGTACCAGCAAAGGCCATGATGTCGCCCTTGGTCATGACAGCACCACCCACATGGGGGTAGAACTTGCAATCATCGTGAATGATGGCGTCAAGTTGTTCTTTATTTCCGGATTCAAAGGCTTCTTCGTACTTGGCAAGAATGCTCATGGAGCGTGTGCAGCGACCAAACCTCATAATCACTCCCTCCAGTAATCATGAAAGGAAAACGAGCGACAGGAACCTTTGAGTTCCGTATCCTTGAGGTCAAACCATGAGAATTCATTGCTTGGGTGGCGGCTTGGTGGGTTCTTTTGTCACCCGAAAACTCCACGAAGCAGGGTTTGAGGTCCATCTCTACGACATCGTTGAGCGGACAACACCGGCGTATTTCCACCTTGAAGACGCCACAAAGGCCGACCACAGTCTCGCCGATCTTCTCGTGAACATGGTGCCCGGCTCGATCGGACACGCCGTGCTGAAGAACCTCCATCAAAAGGGACACCGCATCGTTGACCTCTCGTTCAGTGAGACCACGCCAGACCAACTTCCCGATGGCCCCGGCGTGGTGTTGTGGGATGTAGGTATTGCTCCGGGGCTCTCGAACATGCTGGTGGCCTTGGCGCATCGTGAATTGGGTCATCTTGACAAGGTGAGCATCAAGGTCGGAGGAAACCCCTCCCAACCCGATGAGGCGTGGTCCTACATGGCCCCGTTCTCCCCGCACGACGTCATCGCCGAGTACACGCGCCCGGCGCGAATTGTACGAGACGGTTCCATCGCCGTCGTACCTGCCATGGAAAACCTCCACACCATCGATGCCAGCGGACGGGTCATGGAAGCCTTCTTGACCGATGGATTACGCTCCCTTATCGACATCCCAGCGACCTCGATGGGCGAGTACACGGTGCGTTGGCCGGGCCACATTCAACGGTATCAAACCTCAGAACTCAATCCCGATGAACTCGTTGACGCTTGGCGATTTGACCCGAAGCGACCTGAATTTACGTGGATGGAGGTTCGCGTAGAAGCTGGCACCGAGACTCGTATTTGGACGGTTGAAGATAAAGGGAGCGATGGCGATTCGAGCATGGCGAGAACCACCGGATTGGTCACCGTAGCCTGCGTGATGGCTTGGAGCCAAAACGACCTTTTCTCCTCAGGGATTCATCCCCCAGAAGAGTTGCCCAGCGAAGTGATTCATGAGGTCATTCGAACGTTAAAGGAACACGGTGTTTCCATCCAAGCCAACTGAAGCATTGGTCGAATTTCCTTTCTCAAGCGCTTGAACAACTGCGGTTCGCCCTTGTGGGGTGATCCGGGCATGATTTGCAAAATTTGTTTTTCCTTTCGTGCTTCCCGCAACAGGTTTCTTTCACTTTTTTCTTCGAACGCTCACAAGGTGTTGCGCACCCGGTTTGGCAGCGGTTTTCGGCAAGTTCAACCACCGACTTTGAGGAGTTGAACACGTTGTCAATTTGCACACCACAGTAAGGACAGGCGACCCAGCCTGTTTGCATCATCATGTCGCAATTGTTGCACGTGTACATTCCGCCACCATACCCCTGTAGTTTCGTGCACCCTAAATAGTTTCGTAGGCCCTAAACTTCTCGTCTTCCAGTTGGACCCTCGTTCCAAACATGCGCCGGAGTCCTTCGGTTTCATGCGTGATTCGAAACCATCCCATTGCGAGAAGTGCAAAGCACATTTGCGCTGAGGCGAAGAGCATGTTGTAGGTGAGAGAAAACACCAACCTTGGATAGATGGGGGTGTAAGCATAAAGGGCAAGGCAACCAAAGACAATCAATCCCTGCGACACGACATAAGGTCGCAAATCAAGGCCCTCGACCATCAACCGATGCATCAAGGCAACCGACATCATCAGCAGCGGACTCACCACCATGATCGTCATCCAAATGGTCGAAGGCTGAGCCCCTCCCCCGAAGTATCCTCCTTGCACCTTCACCAAACCGGGGTCGAGTTCTCGGGGATGGGGGCAGATGCCCTCGTAGCAGAATTGAACACCGTTGACCTGACCCATGAGTGTCCACCACAGGATCCAAACAACCCACGGCAACACCATCCAAGCCAGCATTGCTTGCGGTTGCTGGCGCCAATTCATGGATTGGCGTTTTGGAATGCGTAATCCCTCCACCACCGCAGGCAGAGAGAGGAGCAGGGCCAAACCAGCGACGGTCGCCCACGGGCCCCAAGACACCATCATGTGGAGCGCCAATCCGGCGTGAAGCAGCAGCTTTCGAGAGGTTGGGTTGAGATTGGTCGCCAATCCCGCACCACCGTACAATACCAGAATGCCCAGGAGTACAATCTGCTGCAACCAGAGCCATTCGATTCGAGAGAGGGCAAAGGCAGAACCAAGGAAAACAAAACACCAGATGGCATGGGTGCGCCCGTGTTGTCTTTGTGAAACAAGACCAAAAAACACTGAAAACAGAACCAGCATAACCGTAACAACAACAGCGCTCAGCACACTGGTGGGCGCCATGTTGACAAGTTTGAGCAGGTGATGGTCACCCAAAATCCTCCGATGGACATAGGAAAGAGACAGGACAAGCAGACACCAGATGGCCCAGACCGAAACACGTTCGTGGTGAGGGCGGCGTTGAGCCGTTTTCTCAAGGGCCAAACCGGTCACCAGCAAAAACATCGGAAGCAGGGCATACCAGAGGCGTAGGGAGCCCAGTAGCAAAGAGACCAAAACAGCGAGCAAGTGAACGGTCTTCGAAGAGGGCGCATGCTGCTTTGCTTGCCCGGTCATGGCACCCACGGACCAAAAAACAACCCAAGCCAAAAGCAACACGAGCAGGCCTCTTGAGAGGTCAAAAAAGAACAGAGAGAGCATCAACAACCCCAACAGCCAAGGAAGCGGTTTGAAGAAGTTCGAAGTCCCTTTCAAAGCAAGCGGCGGAGCTCTTCCCAACGATGAAGCGACGAGCCAAACAACCCCGCCGGCTCCGATGGCCCTCGGAATCATTGCAGAGAACGAAAGATGTCCGTGGAACCAAACCGACGCCACCACGATGCCACCGAGCAAGAGCAAGTGTTGTTGTTCCTTTTTGGTCGTCGAACGCCCTTGTTGAAGCCATTTGTAAGCCAGCAAGAAGGCTGCTGAGAGAACGGCGATGGAAATGAACACGTCCAACGGACGGATTGACACAGGGTCGCCCTCGATGCCTTGCCAGTTGATCTCCGCTACTCGATAGATTTCGGCATCTTCTGGATGGAAGAAAACATGTCGATGCAAGGCCGCTTCCCAATTCCAAGCCTCAACCTTGTCGCGGTCATCAAGGGAAATGCTGAGCAAGGACAAGGGAACTCGTCCGTGAACTTGGCTTGGGAAATCAAGGCCCAAATCATACAACATCAAGGCTGCGAGGTCAAGTTGAGCCGCATCCGCACGGGCACTGGCGTCAATCCCCGGGCCGGAAACGAGTGCGAGGACATTTCGCGTGTCCGCTTCGGCCGAGCCGTGAGAACCCGAAGCCGTCATGCCGTGGTCAGCCGTGACGACGACCGTCCAGTTTGCGGGTACAAAGCGCAGTAAGCTCGAGAGATGTTGGTCCATATCCAGCATTTTGTTTCGATACTCCTCCGAAACCGTACCCCATTTGTGGCCAACTTTGTCGGGCCCCGAAAAGTGTGCGGCGATGACATTGTGTCGTCCATCGACCAACCATTCCTCAAGGATGGCTCCAGTGGCACGGTCGCCCTCATAGTAATCTGCATGGCCCTCAAAGGTGTTGACGAACTCAATGCTGGGGGAGTCGCCGTACATGTTGCCCATGACGTAGCTGCCGATCATCCCTACCGAATGCTGTTCTGATGCTGCTGCCAGTAACCATGGGTCAAAACCACCCGGGTGGCCCATGTTGAAATTTTTCAATCCGTCAATCGGGGCATTTGGAACCCCCGTCATCATCTCCCGTACGCACGTGGCCGAGAGGGTCAACGGCCCTGTTGTCACGGATAAGACGGCTTGTTCATCCAACCGGTCAACCAATTTCGGCATCATGGTTGAATCGCGCATGATGTTTTCTCCAACGCCGTCCAGCACCACCAAAAGGTACCCTTCAGGTTGAGGCACGAGGTCTTCTGGAAACGGCACCACCTCCTCCGGTTGGTCCGGTTCAAGGAGAACGTAAGGGGCCGTGATGGTTATCGGGGCGAGTGACAACATCACCAGAATGAGGAGCCAACGCCTGAGCAGGCTGTTGGGGGAATCGGGGCTTTCCTGCACGTCGTTGCCCCCCTTCTAATTTTAGGGGAGACGAAATATCATATATGGGCTTCGGGTCCCGTGGTTAAGGGGATACGAAATGAACCGTCGATTAATTGCCATCATGTTGATGACCACCTTGCTTGCAGCCACCGTTCCGGGATGCTTATTTTCCTCGGACACCAATTATACCACATGCTCGGACGACGACAACTGTCTCAAGATCGCTTTTGAAGTGAAGGAAGAGTACCAAAACACGGATGAAAACCCCCAAAAACTCGGTGACCGACTTGGCGAACTCATGGGTCAAGAGGTGGAGATTTACCCGGTCAACAGCCAGGCTGCCACCATTGAAGCCCTTCGATTTGGCAACGCTGACATCGGCTTCCTCGATGGCGGCGCTGCATGGTTGAGTTGGAACGAGTACGGGCTCGAAGTCGCAGCTGCAGAGCAAAAGGCTGACGGCCGTGCCTACTACCATGCGGTTGCCTGGGTCCACAAGGACTCCGACATGGCGCAAGCCAGCATGAACGGCGACGTGGACCAAGCCCTCACGCTGATGGAAGGCAAAATCTCCTGCCACACCTCTGCCCTTGGAAGTTCAGGCATGTTGTTGCCCATGGGCTACCTCATCAACAACAGTTACATGGAAGTCGTTGGCGACAAGGACGAGATTGATTCCCTCCACGACACGGTGACCAACCACTTCTCAGAGGATTCGAGCATCCCCGACAGCGGCTCGCCATACTACCGCTACATCGGTTCACTGCGCTGCTTGGCCGAACACGCCCTTGGCGACGCCACCGATTACATCTCCTTCGCGAAGGACCCCACCGTCCCCGATTATTGCGGCGACGACCCTCAAGACTGGTGCTTCGAGGGCGACTTCGCCTCCACCGAAGATTTCTACCCCATCGGAGGCTACGACGCGGAAACCGGTGAAATCAACACCCCCTTCGGCAAAGCCCCCAGCCATCCCGTCATGTACAACCCCGATTTCTTCACGGCTGCGGAAGTGCAATCGCTTCGAGACGCTTTCACCACGATGAGCAGCAACGATGCTGACCTGGAGATCCTCGATGACGTGCTCAGCACGCCAGGCATGACCATCATCGACACGGAATCCCACCTCGGGAGCTACGGTGACGCCATCGGAGACGTCCCCGGCATCAACGCCTACTTTGGTGATAAAATCAACAAGGTGAAGGTCACCTCAAGCGACGACGGCCTGCCGCTTTACGTACCAATCCTCGTGGTCGGTGCCATCGGTGTGGCGGTCTATGTCATTCGAAACCGCAGCGAGGAAACCCAAACCGTTCCTTCCGAAACCACCACACCCTCTTCCGAGGAGTAATCGTTGATGGCGCGTTCGAACAGCCTCTGTTTGTTCTTGGTTGTCCTCTTGACCGCCGCTCCCCTTTCGGGTTGCCTCGGCGGAGATGAGGTGGAGCAGGACAGCGGTTTTGAGTGGGGCAATCGAAGCCAACCCGCCTGCGACCCGGTGGATTTGAACATCACCTGTAAAGAATATCTGAGCGGATTCACGACGCCCACCAATTCACTTCATCATCCCACCGAAGACGAAGTATGGTTCTCTGACCTTGACGGACGTATCCTGGCGTACAACGGCCAAAGCACTCGCCTTGTTGGCAACATCAGCAACCTTGTTTCCAACTGCCACACGGAAGCAGGGCTGCTTGGTTTTGCGTTCGTATCCAACTTTGAAGAGAACCCACAGATTTTGTTCACCTACATCGGAACGGCCAACTGTGAAACCAAAGAAGTTACCAATTTGTTCTTGGCGGCCGGAGATGTGGTCAACGGTTCCCTGGATGAATCTTCAATTCACACGCTTCGGGAAATCGAACAAACTTACCGTAACCACAACGGCGGCCATCTCCTTGCCCTGGGGAATCACACCTATCTGTGGGGCGTGGGCGATGGTGGCGGCTCTAACGACCCGTTGGGCCACGGCCAAAACAACACCTCCTCCTTGGGTACCATCCAACATTTCCACTACCTCAACGGCACCTTGATGCCACTGCACAACACCACGGGAACCGTCCAGGATTACACCCTTCATCGCGGGCTACGAAACCCATGGAAGTTTGATGTTGATGCCCAAGACAGATTGTGGATCGCTGACGTTGGTCAGAATTGTTTCGAAGAGATCAACCTCGTGCCCGTTCTCCAATCCAGCAATTTTGGTTGGGCCGACCGTGAAGCCAACCGCGAATTCAACGACCCGAGCGATTGCACGGCGCCACCGTCCACACCTCCGGAGGGAATGACGGATCCGGTGGTCGTCTACACCCACGAGGAAGGCCGATGCTCAATCACCGGTGGCCTGTACATGGACTGGGGCCCAGAACCTTGGCAGGGCGGCTACATGTACGGGGATTTTTGCAGCGGAGATGTATGGATCACCAAAGATGCAGGCAACGGTGTCTGGGAAGGTGAACACCTCCTCGATACCGACAATCTGCTGGTTGGTTTCGGCCGTGGTTTGAATGATGAATTGCTCTTGTTCACCTGGGGCGGCACGGTGTTTGAACTCGACATCTACACCCAGTGAACGACAACGAGTTTACTTGCCGATGCAAGCGAATATCGCTGCACGAGCGTGAGGTTCCAACCGGGGCTCGATGTGTTTGGGTTTGGCACCGGGTCCGATGATGCCGAGACCGATCTTCTTGTTGTGCTTGAGTTGAAGTTCAAGGATGGTTTTGATGACCGCTTGACCCATGGCCAGGCCGTGTTGGGTTTCGCCCTTCTCAATGATGCCGAGACAAGCCGCAGCGTCGTGGTCGGCGAGCAATCGGTCAAGGGCCAACGGGACTTCCATTGAACCGGGGACCCACACCACTTCACCGATGGTCAAACCGTGTTGCTCCGCCTCATCCTTGGCGAAGTCGAGCATGCGAGAAACCTCTTCTCTGTGAAAGGAACCGCAGACCAAGCCAATTTGTTTGCTCATGGCCTCCCCTCCGGGTTCTCCTCTTTCATCATTCGTTCCACGGTCGCCACGATGGTTTGCGTCATGGAATCAATTTCAATGTTGATGGAATCCCCTGCCTCCACTTGTCCAAACGTGGTCAGGCGAAGTGTTTCGGGAATCAAATGGACATCAAAGCTGTCTTCATGCACCTGCCCGATGGTGAGTGAAGCACCGTTCAAACCGATGTAACCTTTCTCATGGATGAATTTCATCATCGCTTTTGGCACCTCAATGGTCATGTTAACCCCTTCTCCAACTTCGGTTCGAACGGTGATCTCGCCCAAACCCATGATGTGGCCAGAAAGCAAGTGTCCGCCCAACTCATCACCCATTTTCAGCGAGCGCTCCACGTTGACTTCATCGCCCTCAGAGAGACGAGAAAGATTCGTTCGCTCGAGACTTTCTTGAATCACATCAAAGGCCACCAGGTCACCGTCGATGTCCGTTGCCGTCAAACATACACCGTTGATGGCAACGCTGGCCCCTCGCTGAAGGCCTGCGGCCTCTGGGAGCGATATTTTGAAGGTCCATACGGGGCCATTTTTTTCTATAGAAAGAATGCTTCCTTTGCCTTGAACGATACCAGTAAACATGTTCAAGCCTCCTTCTTTTCGGCGCGCTCAAGGATACGAGCGATGATTTTTCGGGTGCCGTCAAGGTCGTCGCTCAACCCTTCCACACGCACCACGTCGATACCTCCGTGGCCCCGCTCATGAAGCGCCTTGCGGATGTTTTCCTCCGCATGCTCTTGGTCGTAGCCAAGGGCGATGACGTGGGGCTCAATGTCGGGGAGAATATCAAAAATTGGGACCTCCGGAGGATTTCCCACCACCACCGCGTCCACCGGCTTGAGACCTGCGACCATGCGTCGACGAAGGTCTTGATTGGTGACAGGCTCGTGCTTTCGCTTGCGAACGGTGTCGTCATGAGCCACGACGACCGTCAAATGATCGCCCAAAGCTTTGGCCTGCTCCAGATAGTGGAGATGACCTGCGTGGAGAAGGTCAAACACGCCGACGGCAAGAATGCGCTTCATAGGACCACCAATCACGGGTTGGGCTGTTGCTTCATGAGGATGACGGTGATGTTTCAACGCCGAGGGCGGCGACGACGTCGGCGCCTTCAAGGAAAGGAATGTTCTTTGATTCGGCCCAAGAACGGGCATCCGCCACGGACAACGCATGGTCGCCATCGGGTTGGAGCATCTCTGCACCGATGACAACAGGCGCCGCACCGGCAAGACGAGCAAGGCCCACCGCCAGTTCGGTGTGGCCTTGCCTGACGCTCAAGCCGCCTTTGGCCTCCCTGCAAACAGGGATGTGGCCTGGCGTTCGGAATTCATCACCCAATCGTTTCATAGCCGGCTCACCTGCGACGCCATCAGCCAAACAAGTGGTCGCTAACTCAGCAAAACGTCGTGTGGTCAGTGCACGGTCGTGGTCGGTGATACCGGTGTAGGTCTCGCGGTGATTGAGGGAGAGCGTAAAGGCCGAGCGAGCATCGTAGCGGAGGTCGTTCGTGATGAGGTGGTTCAGCACCGGACTTCGTTCAACAGCATCCGGCGTGGTGTGGAGGTCTTGAAGGAAAGGGAGCCCAAAACACTCTCCCACTTCGTCCCCAATGGCGAGGAACAACAAGCCACCGCAGTCTTGACGAAGTTGGCGCATGGTGGCTGGCTCAGCCATCGCCGCTGGGAAAAGGAGATCGGTTTCACCTTCCCGCTTTTCCGAATCGAACAAACAAACGGGTTGCCCCTTTTGAAACGCATCGATGGCGCGTTGCACACGGGGCTCCATGTGTGCCGCTTTGGTCTCACCTTCATGAAGAGTCGTATCCCTTCACTCTTGAAATCACCCGTGGGGTCCAAATTAGCGGACAGCCAACAGAAAGGGATTATCATGTGATGTCCCTTGGGTCGGTTTCGGGGGAGGGAGCGAATGTCAATTAAACTCGGACCAGCAGGCGTTCCACTCTCTTGTAAGGGTCGAACCATCGTCGAAGGAATGGATGACATCATCTCCTTGGGCCTTGAGACCATGGAAGTGCAAACCGTACGAATGGTGGCGCCTCAGCACTTTGAACAGTACTGGCAAGCCGGCGTCTTGGCCAACAAGACCGACTTTGAAATGAACATCCACGGACCTTACTATTCGGAATTGCTTGGTGGCAAAGTTGAGCGTGGACGCTCCTTGGCCAAGATTGAGGCGACCTTGCAAGCGGCCCGAACCGTCAACGCTCGCCACATCACCCTCCACACCGGCCACTACGGCGACTTCGGCCGAGGCCATGCAGCCAACCAACAAGTGGCCAACGTGTTCTCAGGTATCGTTGACCGTGTTCACGAAATTTGGCACGATGACGAAGATGAATTCCCTGTGTTCCCGTGGATCAAGAACGGAACCCCCTCAAAAATCGGTGTTGAAACCTCAGGACGACAAGAACTCTGGGGCAGCCTCGAAGAGGTGCTCGAAGTCGTGAACCACGTCGAGGGGACCGTTCCCGTGCTCAACATCGCCCACATTCACGCCAGAGGCCACGGCCAAATGCGCACATCTGAAGACTACGGAGAACTCTTTGATGTCGTTCGTGAAAGCATCGGAACCAAGGAGTTCTACTGCCATTTCTCGGGTGTAGAACACCGAACTGGAAACGCCATGCACTACACGCAAATCAAGAAGTCGGACCTGAACTTCGAACCCCTTGCAGAATTCATCGTTGAGGACGGCGGTTGGCTTGACATCACCCTCATTTCCGATTCGCCACTGCTTGAGCACGATGCGATGTACATGATGCAAAACATCGAGAAATCTCGACACAAGCAACTTGAGCGCAAAGCCCGAGAAGACCGACGTCGTGCCCTCGCTTTACAAACCGGGAAGAGTGAGGAAGAACTTCGTTCAAAAGAAACGCAGATCGCTCAAGCCCGCAAAACAGCAGCCAAGCCCGCTCCTCCGGCCGAAAAGGCACCGGCAGAACCGGCAAAGGAAGAAAGCGCACCTGCCGAACCTGAAAAAGCCTCCAAGGCCAAAGCGAGCAAGGCCAAAAAAGAAACAAAGAAGGCTGAGGAAAAGGACGAAGACGATGTCTTTGACTTTGACGAAGAAGACGATGATTTGTTTTGAGTGGCCCGTTGAATGACCGGCTCAAATCCGCTGTTTTACAGCCGATGTTGCCCGAAATGGTATAAACCAACGAAGGGGCGAAGTTGACGATTGATATGGCGCACATCGCAGTGTTGGGATTGGGAAATTGGGGGACAGCCATCGCCCGTTTGTGGCTCTTGGAAGGCCACAAGGTCAAGGGCTGGACCATTGAGCAGGAAGTCTACGAATCCATCACCATGAACGAAGTGAACGAGAAATACCTCCCGGACCACCCCGTCCCTGGATTGGATGTCACCATGCACCTCAGTGAGGCCATAGAGGGCAGTGAAATCATCGTCCTGGCCGTCCCTTCATCGGTCATTCTCGATGTCATGGAAGACGTGCTCCCTCACCTTCAGGCCGGCCATGTTCTGCTCGATTTGGCCAAAGGGTTGGCCCCCGGTAAACGGCTGATCTCCGAGGCCATCCACACACGACTCAAGGAAGAGGGAAAGACCAACCCCTTGGCGGTGTTGACTGGACCCACCATCGCCCCCGAAGCAGCAGGTGGGGTCATGACCACGGCCTTGGTGGCAAGCGAAGACCAAGCCATCGCCCAGCGCCTTGCTCAGACCTTGAGCACACCAAGTTTCATCCTCCATCCTGCCAGCGACCCGGTAGGGGCTGAACTTTGGGGGGCTTACAAGAACGTGGTCGCCCTTGCTTGCGGCCTTGTTGACGGCCTGAAGCAGGTTGGGGACTTGGGAGGAGACAACCTCAAAGCGGCGATTTTCATGTCTGGATTCAAAGAAGGATGCCTGTTGCTGGCGGAACTTGGAGCACGAGCAGAAGTGGCATTTGGACCGGCGGGCTTGGGCGACATGTACGTGACCGCCACATCACCTCACGGACGAAACAGGTCCATGGGGGAAAAACTCGGAACGGGTTTGACGTTGGACGACGCGTTGGATGAAATGCACATGGTTGCAGAAGGTGTTCGCGCCTGTCGCATGTTCGTCGAACGAGCAGAGGATGCGAACCTCAACATCCCCTTCACCAAAGCCCTGAACACGCTGTTGAACGGCGATATCGATGCAGAGGAATGCTGCAGAAGAATGGTTGCGCTCGGTTGAGCCTATCGGTGACATTTTGAGTCGGGGCCCCTTGTCCAAAGCATGGCCGACGAATTGACAGAGTTTGAGACGAAGCTGTTGAAGTGGCTTGTCAAGAGCGATTTCCACATTCAACCGTGGTCCAGCAAGGATGCTGCCAAGGCTTTCAAGGTCAAGGAAGATGAAATTTACGAAGCCGTGGCTGCCCTCTCAAAGAAGGCTGCTGACCAAATTCAAATCTTTTACAAAGACGGCCACGTCCACATCGCCGCCGATTGAATCACTTCAGTGAATCAGCCTGAGACTTCTCTTCGGTTTTCTTGAGGAGCAAGTTCATCCAAGTCGGCCTTCTCACGTCGCCCTGCTCGTTCACGAACGAACGGGCGAAGAGCGAAATCAAATCGATAATGATCACGACCACGAAAATCAAGATCAACAAAGCGAAGACCTTCTCGTACTGAAAGAACTTGAGATAGTTGGTGATGTAGTAACCGATGCCACCCGCCCCAACGATGCCGATAACGGTCCCATGGCGGACATTATACTCGAACATGAAAATCAACTGGCTGAGAAGATGATTGCTGTTCTCTGGAATCACGATGTTGGTTGCGATGGCCCTGCTGGAGAGGCCCATGGCGCGACCGGCCTCGATAGGCCCGCTGTTCATCCCCTCGAAGGTTTCATACTGCAATTTACCGAGGTAACCAATGGTGTAGAAGCTCATGGCCAACACCCCGGAAAGAGGGCCAAGTCCGATGACGACGACAAAGAGAAGCGCCCAAATCAGACTTGGTAAACTCCTCACGGCTGCAAGGAGAATCCGAACGGGAATTGAAATCCAAACCGATTGGAGGTTGCGAGCGGCCAGCGGCGACAAGAGAATGGCCCCAAGGAAACCAAGGATGGTCGATACAAAGGCGATTTTCAAGGTCTCGACCATCCCAATGTACCCAATGGAGCAGGTGAATTCGAGGCGAGACTCGCACTCAGGATAGGTTCGTGGCTCAAGGACGCTCCAGTCGGGTGGCCACATGCTCTCGGTAAAGAAGACCACAAAATCACTCAATCCATCGCCGAATCGACCCCAATCCCCGCCAGCGAGGTCGCTCAGAAGCGCCAACGCCAGCAGACTCAAGGCCCCGATGATGACGAAGAGCCGGATTTTCATTCCGTTTCACCTTCCATCCGGCGTTTTTTCCACGCCTCAACAGTTAGATCAGAAAAACGTCCATCGTTGAGTTCCCAAACACGCGTGGCGTACTTGAGTGCGTGTTCCTCATGGTGCTCAACCATGATGAGGCTGCAGCCTTTTGCGAGGAGAGGAAACACGGCCTCCATCACGCCCGTGGCGTTGATGTCGTCCAGTTCGCTGAGGAATTCATCGGCAAGGATGAGTTGGGGGCGCTGCGCCAGGGTCCGAGCTGTCGCCACACGCCGTTTTTGTCCACCGGAGAGCCGACGCACCGGTTCGGATGCTTTGTGGTCCATGCCAACCGCAGAAAGGGCTTTCATCACTCGCTCGCGACGCTCAGCATACATTCCAAACGACCATTTCATTCGCACACCGGCTCCAAGAGCGACGTTGTGAGCCACCGTTGCATGGCGAACAAGACCGAGGTTTTGCGGGATGTATCCCAGACCACCGGCCGGTTCCACGTGAAGTTCCGAACGCCCTCCCAACGGCATAACCAAATTTGCAACGGTGCGCAGCAGGGTGGTTTTCCCAATCCCAGAGGGGCCGAGGATGACCACGATTTCCCCCGGACCAACCGTGAGACTGATCGGGTCAGAAAGCGGCTCATCATACCCGATAACGAGGTCGGAAAGGGAGAGGAGTTCAGTTTTCAAGGGACCCTCTCCACCCCGAACGAAAGGGAACACCTTTTCAAGTTTAGTCTTCCCTAAACTTTCTCGTTTTACTCAGGATGCGAGTTTCTTTCTGGCTTCTTTGACCATGCGAACAAGTTCAATCCGGGCTTCATCTGGCGTTTCTACTTCATGGGAAAAGGCGATTCTGATTGGGTGTACGCCATCGGTTTGCGTTGCATCCATCTCAAAACCATAGCGATCAATACCGGTCATTACGGCAGATTGCACGTTTTGGGCATCGCTCATGGTTTCGCAGTACAGCACCATGGCATCCTCATGATCTTCGTTCATGTGCGTGATGATTTCGTGTGCGTGCTCAGACAAGGGGTCGGGCTCTGCCGTTATCCAGTCATCGTGTTCAAACCAAGACATTTTGCCGAAGCCACCGATGTAACGGACAGCAGAGACTTCCAACCCGAAGAAGAAAAAATCGCGGAAGTCGACATAGGCTACCGCTGATGGATGGTGGCGAAGGTAGGTCTCTCTCGCTGCCCCAACCTCTTCCTCATCCAGTTTCCGGCAGGCTCCAACAAGCGTCACACGAGCCGATGCGAGTGGGTTTTCCGCTGAATTTTCCGAAATCAGAAGCGAAGCTTTTGGATTCTTCATCAGATTCTTGGTGTGCTCTGCCAATCCGCTGATCAGAAAAATAGGCTGGCCTTCGTGCATCGCATAGGTCACAAAGGAGCCATAGGGGTGGCCGTCGTGTTGTTTTGAGATGCTGCACAACGTCGCTGTGACATGTTGCTGGGCGAGCGTTCTTGCCTCTTCGGCATGCGATGAACGCCGAGTTTCGGGGTCGTAAAGTCGCTTTTGTGGCTTCATTTTGCTTCCATCGGCCATGGTGTGGCCGCTGTTTTTTGGTTGTTCTTTTATGCTCATTTTTTCATCTCCTGAATTTATTCAATCGTTTTCATTTCCTTGATTGAAGATTCCGTCCAATAGGCAGCGTCGTCTTCGTAATCGGTATCACAATCCATTCGTTCAATCAAGCGATTTGCACCTTTCTCGTTCAGAACCGCATCCCATTCCCTGCCTGATTCACAGAAGAGGTCGAAGGCAGTATCCCCAAGGGCGAGAACACCGTAATTGAGGCCTGACAAGACGCCTTCTGCACAATCTGAAACCGCATCAAACAATTCCTGAGCATTGTCTGGTTGTTCGCCATCACCCCACGTACTGCAAAAAATGAGCAACCTCCGAACGTTGCAAAGTTCATCAACATCGATTTGATCCATGCCTCGAACATCCGCCTCGAACCCCTGCTCATTGGCATGTTTGCCAGCATCCATGGCCAATAATTCTGCGTTCCCGGTCTCCGTTCCATATAATATCGTCAATTTTTTCATTCTTCATCACCTTAGTCGTTTTTCAGTGCAGCCTGAATGGTAATTCGAAGCGACCCCGAGTCTTCTCGAACCTCGGCTTCAACGCCGAACACTTCGGCAATCAGTTCAACGGTCAGGACCTCCTTTGGTGGCCCATAAGCTCTAATTTTTCCATCGTGAAGCAACATAATTTTGTCAGAGAACCGTGCTGCAACATCGATATCATGAATGGCGATAATCGCAGAGGAGGGCGCCGTCCGGTCGCCAACCACACTGCGAATTTTTTCCATGGTGGTGATTTGATGCTTGAGGTCGAGATCGCTCGTCGGTTCATCCAGCAGATACAACTTCGGTTCCTGAGCGAGCGCTTTTGCGAGAACCACACGCTGTCGTTCTCCACCAGAGAGTTGGTCGTACCTGCGAAAGGCGAAATCATGGATGCCAAGGAAATGTAAACACTCACTCACTTTGTCTCTGTCGCCGTCTCCAACAAACCACTGGAGATGAGGGCGACGACCAAGCAGAACAACGTCAAAGACATTCATCGGAAAGTTGGTGCCCACGCTTTGAGGAACATAGGCGACTTGCCTCGCCACATCCATGATGGTCATGCCCAATACATCGCTTGAGAGCAAATGAATGGAGCCTGAAGAGGGCGATAAAATCCGGTTAATGCACTTCAACAGGGTTGTTTTCCCCGCCCCATTCACACCGAGCACCGAGACGAGTTGATTTGGCCCAACATCAAAGTTGAGATCTTCCAATACGGTTCGCCCAGGCCAAGAAAAGGACAAATCGTGAACGGCCAGAAAGTCACTCATCGTTGAACCCCCTTTGATTGAAGCAGGAGATACATGAAGACCGGACCTCCGATCACCGCCAACATGATGCCAACAGGAATCACGATGGGGGCGAAAAGGGTGCGGCCAATGGTATCTGCGAACACCATCAAAAAAGCTCCACAAACCGCAGAAGCAGGGAGAAGTTTTCGATAGTCGTTCCCGATGATGAGGCGACTCATGTGAGGGGCGGCAAGACCCACGAAACCAATCATGCCGGTGAAGGCGATGATCAAGGACGTCATCAGGGCTGAAAGGACGAGGATGTTTCGCCGGATGCGCATAGGATTCACACCTGTGGAAATGGCAAAATCATCGCCCCCCATGGCCAGAGCGTTGAGATCCCAAGACCACATCATGGCTTGGGGCAGTAAGGCCACAATGCAGATGCCTACGGCGAGAACCACCGCCATGTCGGGACGTGAAAGACTCCCAAATGACCAGTGGGCAAGTTGAGACAATTGGGCATCTGTGGCAAAGAACTGGAGCGTTGAAACGACTGCTCCTGCGATGAACGTGATGGCGATACCAACCAAAATGTATGATTCTGCACTGATGGAACGGTATCGCCCCAATTGGATGATGATAAAGACCACGAGAAGAGAGAAGATAAACGCATTTCCTGCAATGGCAAAAGCCCCAATGCTGGTGATACTAAAACCCACAACAATGGCCAAAGCTGCACCAAGAGCAGCGCCTGAAGCAACGCCCAAGGTGAGTGGGGAAACCAATGGATTTCCAAGGCAGCCTTGCATGAGCGCCCCTGCGGTGGCTAAGCCAACACCACCGACAATGGCCATCAACACACGAGGGAGTCGTAACTCCCAAATGATGGCGGACTGGACGCTGGTGGCGTCGTCGAGGCCCAACACGATTCGTGCCGTGGTGATGACATCAAGTTGGCTTGATGAGCCTTGACCAAGAGCCACTAAGCTGACAAAGGCGGTCAGCATGCACATGAGGCCAATCTTCACCAGTTGAGAATGGCCACGTTCTTGATGTTGAAGAGAGAGAGAGTTCACCGCCTCACCCCTGTGATGAACAAGAGAATGTCCCTGTTCGTTCGACATCGAAAAATTCTGAATAAAAGGTGTCCAAGTAGGATGTCGCATCGACATCTTCGAAGGTCGATGGGTGAAGGTGTTTGGCGAGTGTAGGCAAACCGTAAACCATCATTGGACCTGCAAACTCACCTGAAAGAATCAACATTCGGTCTTCATCAACTGCCTGCATCCCATCAAATCCGGGACGATCACGAATGGATTGCATGTGCGTTCCACATTTGTTTTCAGAATCGTACCGATCAAAGCCCAGGTCGAAAGTGATGCCATCGAACATCAACACCTCTGGGTCGGCATCGATGATGGCCTCCATGTCCACGTGGGTGGTGTGTCCGGGCAAATCGGCAAACACATTGACTCCACCTGCCATTTGGATAAGGTCTGTCCATTGAGAGGTGCCTGTCAAGACGACCGGGTCTCGGGTCAATGAAGCATGATGTTCCATGACCACTTCAGGTCGTTCGTCGCTGGAAACGGTGCTTATGCGGGCCTCAACCATGGCCTCAATGGTGTCAAAGTTCTCATAGAGAGCATCAGCGGCATCCCTCCGGTCAAACACATCGGCTAACACACCAATCTCATACCGAAGGGAATCGTATTTGTAGAAATCAAGCGCAAGAACGTGGATGCCGACGGGCGTGAGTTTGTGGCGAATCGCTTCGGTATCCACCATTCCATTGGTGGCAAAAACGATGTAAACATCGGGGCGGGTGTCCAAGAGTGCTTCAAAATCGATTTCAGAGTGTGCTGAATTTTGAATCATCGTCGTCGAGGTAAATTCCGGCCAAAGGTCGCTGTTGTCAAAATCGCCAGAAACACCCACGACAACAGCAGGATCGACACCGAGCATTTTCATCACGGTCGCAGCATAAGTATTCGTTAATGCGACCCGTTGAGGTGCTTCATCAAAGGTAAAAGTGACACCGTTAGAATCGACCACGCTCTTCTCGCCCTCTGCCTCGATGAGCAGGTCGGATTGAGCAAAATCGTAGAGTTTCCAACTTGCCAAGAGAATAAACGACACCTGCAAGAGAGCGACAAAGTTTTGTCTGTTCATCGCCCATTCCTCCTGATCTCCATGAACAAAGTTGCAGAAAACACGATGAAAATCATGGACAGAAATGACAGACTTGGCATCGCACCTTCAGAACCGGACGAGGATGATTCCTCGACCGTGACAAAGATGGAGGCAGACGGCTCAGAGGAAACCTCGTCCATGGTAGCAACCAGTCTGAAACGATGAAGACCCGATTCAAGATTTCCAACTTCCACAAAAGTAGAGGCCCCGTTGTAAACCTCGACAACATCGCCATCCGGCGTCTGCATCGTGACCAAATACGATTCGGCCTCGAACGGGTAGTCCCATGAAAGGAGAGCTGTCTCGCCTGAAGCAATGAACGATGCAGAAGCGGTCAAAACCGGCGTGGGTGGAAGGAATGCAACCTCAACGTCGAGCGTCGAACCAAGGAGCAAATAGTCAAGCGGCATGATGGCGTTGACCTGGTAGCGATAGATTCCATCATCTCGGTTGCGAAGTTCGACCTCGGTCTCAACGCCTCGATAGACCTCGACGCCGTTTTCCAGCAGTTGATAGGCCTCAGCGCCAACGAATTCCGACCATTGAATCTCGAAGGACTTCTCGGTTTGGACGGTGGTTTCGGTCAAGAATTCCGGGGTCTGAGGTGTGTTGAAAGCGGTCAACTCATGAATCACCATATCGGAATGTGACCCAGGGAGCCTGTCGATGATTTTGACATAGTTTTGGACTGTATCGTTGTACCAGAGCTCCCATGAAAGCACACCGTCCTCGTCGTCCTGAATCGCAATGTACGTGCAATTGAACACACCTGCTGCCGTGGTGATGGCGACGTTGTGCTCTATCGATACCGAATTCAAGGTATCATCGTAGCCGTTGGGATGCCCCGGGACGCCGATGATGTTGGTTCGGTTGAAATGAAGGTGCGAGGGCGGTACATCACCGTACAGGCCCACCTCATTTTCCCCATCCGTCAACATCCATCCCAGAGAACCTTCTTGGAAATAGCTGGAAGATGACGGGGCGTCAACCCAGTAGGTTTTCACCGGAAGATAGGTTTGAGTGTCAACCCAGCGGAACGCCTGCTCGCCCTCTTCGTACTGATCGTCCATGATTCGCAGCAAATAGGTTGAGCGAACCCTGCCAAAGGCGTCGGTGATGTCTTCCGTTCCGATGGCGGTGAGGGTTCGGTTTGAACGGTATTCAGGTGTATGGACCAAACTGTAATCCCAGGACATCCCAGAGGTCCAAGAGCCGTCAACGGATTCGGTGGGTAAGAACAACACCAACAGAGATGGAGCCGAAGGGTTACTTCCATTGGTGTTGTAAGACACCAAATAGAATTCAGAGGTGCCAGCGGAAGTTGCAATGTATTCAAAAGAGGTTGATGAGCCTCGATAGATTAAACCATTCTGGCTGATTTCTCCAACAAAGAGTTCCACGAAATCGGTGTGGGCACCGATGGTCCAAGCGATCTCAATTGGACCCAGCGGCACGGACATCGCAGATTCGAGGAAGGTAGCGTTGCGCGGCAATTCCAAGGTCACGGAGGTCGTGTGGTTCAGCCAGTTTGCTCCGTGGTCGACAAGCGTCGAAAGGTTCGAGGCGATCTCTTGTCCTGATTGCCTGAAGGTCAAATCGACTTCATCGCCTAGTTGCAGACCGTTGAGAAGGTAGAAGCCATCGGCATTGGTCGTCGCTTGGGCACTTCCACTGGAGACCTCAACGTCCCGTGCTGGCGAACCGGCCGCATCCGAAAGGAACCCGAACACACTGTTTGTTCCCTCCTTGAATTGAAGGTGGTTCACGCGAGGGGTCGTGGCGGAACCCGGTTCCAAGCGCAAGCACATGACGAGTTGCTCGGAGGCAGACCCGCTCAGAGAGGTGGAGACGGTGTGATAATCTCCGGTGAGATAGGGTCCAAACTCCGCTCGCCCGTCGTTGAACACTTGGCTTTCGTTGCGTTCAAGCAACGAGACCGAAACCGATTCACTTTGGTCAAGGAGGTCACCGTTTGCGTCCAGGGCATCGATTGTGATCCAATTATGACCTTCGTACCAGTCCAGGGTCGTATCGCCGTCGATGAAAATGGTCCGGTAAGCCACCGTGTGCCCGTCGTTCATGAAGTAGGCCCTTACGGTGTGCTCGCCGGGCGTGATTCCCGGGAAGCTGTAAGTTCCATCGCTGGAGAGGACCGATTCCATCGCATCAACCCGAATGTACGTCGAACCCGCAGGTTCTCCCGTTGACGTGTAGACGTGGCCCGAAAGCGTGTAGGTCTCTTCTTCAGAGGCACTGCTCACGGCTGCTGTAGGCAGTAAAGACCCACAAAGAATGAGGATCAAAAGCCAAGGCTTACGCATGTCGTGTTCGTTCATCGTTCATCACCTTCACCTCAACAGACATGGGAACGATTGGCCAGCAAGGGTGAGAATGCTGGCCAACCGCTCCGCTTGTACTGCCGAAGCAGTGGGGGGTTGGGGACTTCTTACTCACTGGTAGGTTCCAATGTCTTCGGCGGTGATGCCGTAGTGGTCCCAGACAGGTTGCAACCATGCGGAAACATCGTACGATGTACCGAGTTGAGATGCATCTGTCAAGTCCAAAACGTTGTTCATCGATGTAGCGCCGTAGTTCTCGTAGAAGTAGTTGGATGTGAACTCATCACAATCTGCTTGGCTGGTGATGCCAGCAGCGACAGTGTGGCTCATGGTGTTGTAGCACGTGTCCTTGGTTGCGTTCTCTTCTTGAGATTGAGAACCATTGGTCCAAATGAAGGCATCACAAGCAGCGGAAGCGCTCGATCCGATCCAGCCCATGGTGTGGGTGTTCATGTTGTAGCATGCGTTGTCGGTGTAGGGAGCAGCGTAGGCTTCCATGGTCTTCCAGAAAGCGTAGCCCTCGGCTTGGTACTTGGCAGCGGATTCGTTGCTGTCCATCTTCATCGTGTACTTCAGGGTGGCCTGGGAGTAGGTGATGATGATGTTCTTGATCACGGTCTCGGTGGCGGCGTCGTAGCCAGCCTCGTCGCCGGCCTGAAGGGCAGCGAGTCCATCGACCATGGCTTGCTCGCTGGCAGCGAGGGCGTTGGAGACACCGTTGGTTTCCGTGCCGTAGTCAGCAGCGCGCTTCTTCATGGTGTAAGCAGGGGAGCAGGACCAGTGCTCATCCGGTCCGTGGAAGAAGGCCCAGCCTTCGTCCCAGTTGTGGGGTGCACCCGAGTCGTTGTCGGTGTTGCCGGCGTCAGCCTTGGCAACAGCAGCGTTGAGCTCGTGGATGGTGTAGCCGACCATGCCCATGTTGGCGGTCAACTTGGCGATGCCTTGGTAGCGAACGGTGTCAGAGGCTCCTTCGAAGTCGCCGGTGCCGTCCATGGCCGCCATGATGTGAGCGCCGATGGCGCCGGTTTGGTTGTAGAAGGTGTCGTAGTTGTGGTTCTTGCCTTCAGCAGCAGCGAAACCAGCGAGCGTACGGAAGGAACCGTCGCTCTTCTCGGCGTTCTTGCCGTTGGTGTAGATGTTCTTTGCTTCATCCCAGTTGCTGTCAGATGCAGCGGTCTTGATGTCGCAGAGGTCCTGCATCAAGGACCGGTGGTTGTCCACGTTTGATGCGTAGGTGTAACCCGCATCAGAAGCATCGAGGAAAGCCGCTTTCGTCTCCTCCGCCTCTTCGGTCGTTTCGTCTTCTGTGCCGATGCATCCTGCCATAGCGGCGATCAACATCAACAGTGCTAGCGTCATTCCTTTGATTGATTTTCTCTTCAATTCCATGTTCAAACCCTCCGGTTTAGGTCACCCTAAAAGTGGGCCGAATATAAGGTTTAGGTCACCCTAAAAATGCACAGATGATGATGTGGAGCCCTTTTGCAGGGTTGCGGTGGTAGTCCCTCCCGGATTTGAACCGAGGTCGGAGGAACCAGAATCCTCCATGATGGACCGCTACACTAAGGGACTATGGCCCTGCGAAAACCATCGCCTTCTTCAATTCAACGGTAAGTCGTCGAAATTTAGACCGTCGCAAATCTGAACATGACCTTGGAGACCCAAGAGAGCATCATGATGATCATAAAGGAAGCCAAGGCATACTTTGCCCACGGACGTGCAGGCTTGGTTTCGGGCCACAAATCCACACCCATGGCCTCGGCTTGTGCGACCAATTCGGCCAGTTCAGCAAGGTGTTCCTCGACCGAGTCATGAGCCATGTTTTTTCGTTCATCCCGCTTTATTTGAATCCGCCGCAACCCTGCAACGTCTGACCGCGTCTTCACAAGACTTTGAAAGGACGGCCCCTGAGGGAACTGTATGAGTGAGGTTCCTGAAGGGGTTGACATGGCCTCCCGCAGTCGGGGAGCACCACGCCCGACGGCCACCATGACGCTCACTCGAGATGGGCCAGAGGGCGTTGAAGTCCTTCTCGGCTTGCGTGCAAAAACCATGCGAGCCTTCCCCAACTACTGGGCTTTCCCAGGTGGCGGCGTCTCGTCGGTGGACCGGGCCGCCATCGAAGCCCTCCCTGCGTTGGCAGGGCCGGAAGCGGCCTCAATCGCCTGCATCATGCGGGAAATGAGCGAGGAACTTGGCCTCGTCCCGTCCGGTCTGGGAGCGATGGCGATGGAACCATCAGCACGTCTCGCCATTGTTGCAGACAAAAAACAGTGGCTTCCTCTTGCCCTTGAGGGAGCCTTTCCCGTTGAGCGAGCGCACATCAAAACCCTCAGTCACCGCATCACGCCCCCGTTCGGGCCGGTTCAGTTCGACAACGCCTTCCTTCACCTCCACCTCGGTGATTGGAACGATGTTCCCGAGATTGATTTGGAGCCTCAAACCGAATTCACGGAAGTGATGTGGGCAAAGCCCGTTGACATCCTCGGCCGCTGGAAAGCCCATGAAATCAAAGTCGCTCCTCCTGTTGTTACCTTGCTCATGGAAATTGAACGCACCCTCGACCGTTGCGAGCGAGACATGAACAAAGCCGCCAGCGACATTGCTGAGCGTTTACCCGGGCGACGTTCAATTCTCTTTGCACACGGTGTTGAAGTGGTGCCCATCAAAACCGCAACACTTCCCCCCGCTGACCATACCAATTGCTACCTTGTGGGTGACCCAGAAGGCGATTTCGTGTTGGTTGACCCAGCGGTTCGCATGCGAGAGGACATGGAGGCCTTGGCCACGGCCGTTGAACGACACCGTGGAAACCTCATCGCTGTTGTGTTCACGCACAGCCACAGCGACCATTTGGCTGATATGTCGCTCCTCAAGGAAGCGTTTGATGTTCCGGTTTGGGGAAGCGAATACACCTCACGTTCCGTGCCCTGTCAGCGAATTCTTGCCGATGGAGAGGACTTGAAGTTGGGTCGACAAACATGGAAGGTTTTGATCACACCCGGCCACCATCCCGGCCACGTGTGTTTGTTCAGTGGGGCCGGATTGGTCGCCGGAGACATGGTAGCCGGCATCGGCACCATCCTCATTCCTCCTCAGACGGGCGACATGAATGAATACATCAGCCAATTGAAGAGGTTGAAGGGACTCAAGCCTCACTTGGTGTTCCCAAGTCATGGTCCCGTGGTCGCCATTCCTGACCGGTTGATGGAACACTACATCACGCATCGCCTTGCACGACACGAGCGCGTCCTCAACGCCGTTAGAGAAGGAACGGGTCAGTTGGAAGACATCGCCGTTCACGCTTACGCCGACACACCTGATGCCCATCCCGGGCTTGCACTTGACCAAACGCTCTCGCATTTGCTCGCACTTGAGGCATCAGGTAAGGTCAAACACCACCAGTCCGCATGGCATATGGAGGGATAAAGATGGGGAAGCGAGTTGTGATCACCAAAGCCGGTGGGGTTTCAGCCATCACCACTCAACCGATGGAACCGACCGCACCCGGCGAAGGTGAAGTGAGGATCAAAGTGGCGTACGCCGGCATCAATTTTGCTGATTTGCTCATGCGAATGGGGTTCTACCAACCCCGTCCGCCCTTCCCCTTCACACCAGGCTACGAAGTGAGCGGGGTGATCGATGCCCTGGGAACCGGTGTTTCTGGCTTTGAGGTGGGTCAACGGGTGGTGGCTGCCATGCGAAACGGCGGTCAAGCCAGCTACGTGCTCTCACCGATGGACCGCGTCATACCTCTTCCCGACGGTCTTTCTCTTCAAGCGGCCGCCTCCACACCGGTGACCTACATGACGGCCCACCACATACTCCATCACCTCGGCCATCTTCGTCCAGAGGACAAGGTGCTGGTTCACGGAGGAGCTGGTGGCGTTGGAACCGCTGCCTTGCAACTCTGCAAGTGGGCGGGCATCGACCGGGTTTGGGCGACCTCATCCAAATCAAAACATCACATCATCGAGGGGTACGGTGCTCGGGCCATCGACCGACACAACGAAGATTTCGTCGCCATCATCAAAGCGGAGACCGACGGCAAGGGAGTGGACCACGTGCTTGACCCCATTGGGGGCGACAATCTACGACGGAGTCTATCCTGTCTTGCGGAAGGAGGGCGGCTCTACACGTACGGGTTATCAGCCGCAGCACCCTCAGGAAAACGTTCGTTGTTGAAAGCCTTCTTTGCCATGCGAAAAACACCCAAATTTGACCCCCTCCGCCTGATGACACGGAACCGTGCTGTGTTTGGCGTCCATATGGGCACCTGGTCAAACGAAGTGGTCATGCAAAGCCAACTCGCACGTATTGTTGAGGGCATTCAAACCGGGCACCTGGAGCCCATTGTTGACCGTGTCTTCGCTGCTGAGGACGTGCAGGCTGCGCATCAACACATCCACGATGCGAAGAACATTGGCAAAGTGCTGCTGAAGTTCGAGGATGTAGACGGAGAATAGGTGCTGTGGCGGTGCATGGTCCTGAAACCTTCTTCACACCTCGAGACTTGGAAACGACGAAGGTGAGACCGTGAAGAAAGCCATGTCAGGGTTTGACCTTCGCGTGATGGCGCGAGAACTTGACGCCTTGAAGGGGGCCTATGTCAAGAAGGCCTACATGCCTCATTACGAACAAATTGTACTGAGGGTCAACCCAAAGGAAGCAGACCAGCGTGACATGGTCTTCGTTCGAGGGGCTCGCATTTACACCTCAAAGCGAGACCGCCCCATGCCGATGACACCTCCACCTTTTGCGATGGTGCTTCGAAAGCACTTACGAAACGCCCGACTGACCGGAGTGAAACAGGTTGGCTTTGACCGCGTCCTGGCGTTTTCTTTTGATACAAAGAACGGCCAACGCACGCTCTATGTGGAGGTGTTTCGAGATGGAAACATCATCCTCGTAGATGAAAACGGGATCATCATTCAGCCCCTGACGCACGCATCGTATGCAGGTCGGACCCTCAAGAAAGGCGTCGAGTACACGCCTCCACCTCCGGCTATGGACCCCTACGAACTCGACGAAGCAACGCTCCAACAACTGTTGAATGAATCCGACCGAGACCTCGTGTCCACCCTCGGTGGCAAGGTCAATTTGGGGGCAACCCACGCCAACGCCGTCTGTGCTGTGGCCAACCACGAACCCAATTCACCCACGCAAGAAGCCGACGCCTCGGCTGTTTACGCTGCGCTTCATCAACTGCTCACTCAACTTGACAACAGCGAGATGGCCCATCTTGTGCTCAAATTGCAAGAAAAAGATGCGCCGGATTGGAACCCTTTCTACCAAGGCCTGAGCGTCGCAGAACAGCAGGCGTGGTTGGCTGAACGCTCGGTGGAAGCCACGCCCATTCTCCTCCCACAACACGCCGATATGCCCCAAGTAAGTTTTCCTTCACTTTGTGAAGCCATCGATACTTGGAAGGGGTTGCACGATGCCCACGCACTGCAACGTCGGGAAGAAGAGCGCTTTGAACAAGCCGGGCCTGGACGAGGGCAATCCACTGAGGTGGAACGTTTGGAGCGTCGTAAGGCGCAGCAAGAGAAAGCCCTGGGTGGTTTTTCTGACAAAATCGAGAAGCAACAGCGGCTGGGGCATTTGATTCAAGAGCACTGGGGCCATGTTGAAGGGTTGTTGGAACAAACGAAAGAAGCCGTGGAACGTGACGGTTGGAGCACCGTCCGAAAAGCCATCAAAAACATCCCATGGATCGTCAACGCCGCCCCAGCAGAGCGAACCATCACGGTGGTCCTTCCGGATGAAAACAGCGAAGCCAAAGGACCGCAGGTCTTGCTGGAGTTGGACGCCACCGTGCATCAAAACGCTCAACGCTATTTTGAGTCCGCTCGCAAACAGAAGAACAAGACCTCAGGTGCCGTACAGGCCCTTGAAGACACGGAACGGAAACTCAAGCGAGCACGGAAGAACGAGGCGAAACAGAAGGCGAGTGGCAAACTCAACCGTCTCAAACGGAGCAAACGCATGTGGTTTGAGCAGCACCGATGGGGAATGGTCGAAGGAGGCCATCTCATCGTGGGAGGAAAGGACGCCAAAGGCAACGACGCTGTCGTCAAAAAACACCTCTCCGGCGACGACATGTACCTGCACGCCGACCTGCACGGCGCACCCTCTTGCAGTTTGAGAGCCAGCCAAGGTTTTGCGCTTGAGGAGCGCCGTCCTGCACACCTCCCTTCCGATATTCCAGCCTACCGCTTGGTTGACAAATTGGAATCGCCTACGCTTGATGAAAAGAAGCTCCAACAGGCGGCTGTCCTCGCTCTTTCTTGGAGTCGTGCATGGAATGGAGGAGGTGCGCATGGCACGGTCTATAGCGTCAAACCGGCGCAGGTTTCCAAATCAGCACAAACCGGCGAATTCGTTGGTAAAGGAGCGTTCGTCATTCGAGGTCAACGCACATGGTACAAAGACATGGATGTTCGAATCGGGATCGGCATCATCGCCGTGAACGGGGTTCCAATGGTGGTCTCTGGCACGCCCGAACACGTTCAAAACATGTGCCCTCGCTACGCCATCCTGACGCCTGGCCAAACCAAAAAGGACCAACTGGCCAACAAAATTTACCGCAATACAGGACTGTCAACCGATGATTTGCTGGCCGTGCTTCCCGGTGCCTGCGATGTCATCGAAGAACACGGGATACTCACGCCACCTCCTTCCGAAGAGGAATGATTCAGAGGTGAGAAAGGCTCACCCATGGCTTGATGGCATGGTTTGGGGTGGGGTGACCATGCGCTTTTACCACAACCCGCGGTGTTCAAAATCCAGACAAGCCCTTGCCCTGCTTGAAGAACGGGGTGTTGAAGTGGAGGTGATTCGTTATCTCGAAACGGGTGTCTTGGAAGACGATCTCAACATTCTGGCCCAACTTGAAAACGTTGTTCGTAAGAAAGAGGCGGGTCCAGAGGCGATGGCGGCCCTTCAGAGCCCTGATGACGTCATCACACTCCTTCGAAGCCACCCCAAAGCGCTTGAGCGCCCAATCCTCGTGGTCAACGGTGAGGCCGTCATCGGCCGACCGCCTGAAAACGTGTTGACCTTGCTCAAGAACGAATGAACGCTCACGATGGCCTGCGCACGTACATGGCCACGGCGTTGCCGCCACCAAGGCAGAGGGTGACGATGCCCGAATTCGCTTCAAGCCGGCGCATGACGCCCAGCATCGTGATGAGACAACGCGTTCCGCTGGCTCCCAAAGGATGGCCAAGACTGACAGCTCCGCCATGAAGGTTGAACCGATCGTCCGGTATTCCGATCTCCTGTGCAACCGCACAAGAGGCTGAGGCGAACGCCTCGTTGTGCTCGTAAACATCAACGTCCAAGACGTCCAAGTCGTTGCGCTCCAAGAGCATCTTGACGGCTGGAATCGGAGCGCTCATCACACGAGCGGGTTCAACGCCCGAGGTGCAGTAATCTTCGATGGTGGCCAGAACTTCCCATCCTTGGGCCTTGGCAAATTCGGCCTCGGCGATGAGCACGGCGCTGGCTCCGTCATTGAGGGTGCTGGCATTCCCTGCCGTCACGGCCCCGTTCTTGTCAAACACCGGGCGCAATCCAGCCAACGACTCAGCCGTGGTTCCGGCACGTACACCTTCATCGTTGCTCAAGACAATGGGGTCGCCTCGCCGTTGGGGCACCTCCACGTCAAACGTTTCCCAATCGAACCAACCCTTTTCCCAGGCGGTCGCCGCTCGTTGTTGGCTTCGTGCGGCAAAGGCATCCATGCTGGCACGGTCAATGTTGCATTCCTGAGCGACCGTCTCTCCGGTGGTTCCCATGTGGACGTCGTTGTAGACATCCCACAATCCATCATGAATCATTGAGTCCACCAGCGTAGAGTTGCCCATTTTCGCACCCTTGCGCTGACCCATCAAGAGTTGTGGAGCGTTACTCATGCTCTCCATACCCCCGGCGACAATGGCCTTGTATTCACCAGCACGAATGCTGTTCGCAGCCATCATGGCGGCTTTCAACGAGGAACCGCAGACCTTGTTCACGGTCACGCACGGTGTGGAGGCGGGAAGGCCGGCTCCCAAGGCAACTTGACGAGCGGGATTTTGACCAACGCCTGCCTGCAGAACCTGTCCAAAGACGACTTCGTCCACCACGCCGCTCTCAGGTTCAATCCCCGCTCTGTTGAGAAGTTCCTTCACGGAAAGAACCCCGAGGTCAACGGCGCTCATGGAGGACAGTGTTCCCATGAATTTTCCGATGGGCGTGCGCGCCACAGCACAAATGACAGCCTTTGGTTGACTCATGAACAAGGGAAGCCAGTTCACACCTTCAACCTGACCTCTTCCCATCCTCAGGCTGAGGAAGGGTTGATGAGGGCCACGCATTGGCACGAAACATGGGGAAATTCAAAACCGAACTCAACCTTTCTCGAGCCAACGATGAGATGCGAACGCCAGAAGTCACCTTGAACTTCACGCCCAACGCCCTTGCCTCGGTGTTGTACAAGCAGGGCGACACGGTGATTTTGGCGTGCTGCACAAAGGAAGCTCGGCTTCCCGGCTGGTTCCCCCGAGACGCCACGAAAGGCTGGGTACACGCCGAATACTCGCTTCTTCCAGGTTCCACCGATTCTCGTTTTCGCCGTGAGCGACGCGGTGCCAAAGGTCGCACGCAAGAAATTGAACGCCTCATTGCTCGCTCACTCCGAGCAGCCGTTGACCTTGAGGCCCTGGGCCCCATCGCTTTGAACGTGGACTGTGATGTCTTGAACGCCGACGGAGGAACCCGCTGCGCTTCCATAACAGCGGCCAATATTGCCCTCCGCTTGGCCGTTCGCCGATTGATTGCCCAAGGCGTTTGCTTGCCAATTGACCTTCGACCGACTCCCGAGCAGCGGAAGGAAGGTTGGACGCCCCCTGCGCTCGATTCTCTCGAACGCGAGAACCATGAAAACGCCGTCATTCCTCATGACCTTGCGGCGGTTTCCGTCGGACTGATCGACGGGGAAGTCTACCTTGATTTGGACTACATTCTGGATTCCAATGCCGATGTTGACATGAACATCATCAAGACCAACGACGGCAAGTACGTCGAAGTGCAAGGCACTGGAGAAGAATCCACCTTTTCAGCCGATGAGTTATCCGCTCTGCTCGCCGGCGCTGACAAAGGACTCGAAAGGTTGTTTGCGTTCCAAAAGGAAGCCCTTGAAGGAGCAGAGTGAAACATCCACCATGGTCAAGGTCCATCTCGGAGCCAGTTGCTCCATCGGAAGGCTTGATATGGCGAGGGCGTTGGCCAACCTTGCACGGGTTAGTAGCTTAGTTGGGAGAGCGCGGCACTGAAGATGCCGAGGTCGCTGGTTCAAGTCCGGCCTAACCCACCAACACATGAGCACCTTCCAGTGCAACATGTGGATTGTGATGATTTCTATAGAAAGGAGTCTATCGTATTGAACCCGATAGAACCAGGGAAAAGGATTCTTGAACTTGAGCGGGCATGCAACATCATGGCGAAGGAGACCGACTCGGAATCCGGCGTCAAAGAAACCTCCGAGGAGCACGCCAAAGCCAAGGACAAAGAGGCCAAGGAACTCCAAGAAATCCGGCAACGTCGAAGTGGCGGCGGCAAGATGTTCCTTTCCAAGATCGAAGACTTTGTCTTGATGGGCGGCGTCGTCTACGGGTTGTTGTTTGCCCTCCTTTTGTTCTCGATGTCGTCAGGCATGCTTGGCAACACCACCAGCCTTGACCATACGGCCTCAACCACCTTCCTGGATATCGGCGATGAGTGCACCGAAATCACCGATGAGCCTTGGCTCAACATCTTCCCCGACCCAGACCAGGAGTTGTTCTCCATTGCGGGCCACAACCTACCCAACGGCGAAGCCTATCTGAACTACACCTTCTTTTCCGTGTCGAGCGATGATACGAAAGCCGTCGTATCCGAAGACTACGGCTCCAACGAAACCGTGCGAACCATCAACAAAGTTGACCAATCCTACGGGCGTGCGTACTTCAAAGCCCCCTATTCCGAACTCCCAGAAGGACACTATGAACTCAAATTCACCGTGACCGTCTACGAAGAGCGGAACACCTCCTCAAACAGGACCATGGAGCCCCAATCAAAGAGCATCAAGTTTGAACACACGCTTTCCAAGGAAGCCCTTGCCTTCCTCCCCTTTGTGAACGATGCCGAGCATTCTGAGGTGAGAATTGAAGACGCTGGACCTCGCTCCTGCTGGACCGTCCAAGATTTGGGTGATTGGGGCTATATCTTGATGGGGGCAGAACTGGGTGGAGGACGTGAAACCGCCATGCTCACCGGTGGTGCCGCCGGTATTCCCGCATGGTGGATGGCGTTCATTTCACTCTCCCTTTCCATCATCACCTTACTCATCATCTACCCGGTGATGTACAAAGTCTACCACCAAGACGCAGACGACATCCTCTCCCGAACCCACATTGTTCGCCTGGTTGAGGACACCGTCGAAGAAGTCGGTGAAAAATTGGGTATTGAAATCGATGATGACCTGTTCAAAACCGAAGTCAGAGAGCTCTCCATCGACATCATGGTCCCCTACAAAAACACGGAAAACACCCTCTCAGATTCCAGTGAGGTGCGGGCCGAACTGCTCCGCTCCTTGCTGGAGGAGTTTGCGATCTTCCGAGTCTTCAAGCCCGTTCAACTGAACGTCCGGGTGATCGGCGACGGCCAGATGGTGGACTTTGATTCGGGTGTTGGTGTCGGATCCCAGGGCCAAGAAAAGGACCTGAAATCCGAGCAACAGGACTATTCAAGTTTCTTTTCCGAACTTCATTCGCTTTCCAGAATTGAAGACGACGTTCGAGACAGTTTGGACCTGTTCTTTACCCGCCGTTCTGACGTTGAGATGACCGGTGCTGTGGTGACCAGCGACGACCGTGTGGTCTTCGTCTCTGTGATTTTCCGGCCCACCCAGCGCTTTGCATGGTTGAGATTCCGCAAAACATCCACACAGATTAAAGATGAATTGTATCGATTCATACACGAGCGTAACGAGGACCTCCTTGGCTCACAAGAATTGGTTGTTAAGACCCGAAATGAGGTCTCGACGCTCGCCGACAGGTCCGGTGCCGGTCGTGTTGAGCGCCGGTCGCAAAAAGACGACGAACGCATCGTGGCCGTGGCCAAACAAGATGGATTGGGTGGCAGAGTTCTGCAAACCAAATTCCTGGGCGATACGCTCTCAACGGTGGAATACATGGCCAACGAGAAGCGAGAAATGATCAACAAGTGGGGCTTTTGGGGTCTCATCTTCTTTGTATGGATTCCGTTCATGGCCTCGGGCGTGTTGGTCGGTGCTATGCTTGGCCTTCTCTCACGTATGCAATTCATGCGTGTGCTGGTGGCCACGTTTATCGGCGGTTCCATCGCTTCCGTCACCTGGGCCTACACGGCTGAAGGAATTGTAAAATTCATGCACCAATACAAACTCGAAGTGTTCATCCCGTTGGTCATTGGTGTGTTTATTCTGATGGCCGTGTTGCACATACGTTCAACCAAGATGCGCCGACAAACCGAATTGTTCGAGGACACACTCCTCGACAACTTCCATGCCGACATCGTGGCCAAATACGGCGACCAGTAGGTGAAGCCATGGAGGCCAGCACCACGTTTTCAGGCAGTGAAGACCACGTGGGAGATCCGGTTCGTTTGGGCATCGTAACGGTCAGCGACCGAGCCAGTCGAGGCGAATATCAGGACGAAGGCGGACCAGCGATTCTCGGATTTTTTCAAGCGGCCATCAAGAGTCCTTGGACCGCCCACTACCGTTGCGTAGCGGACGAGCGCGAGGCTGTGGAAGCGGCGCTGATTGAACTCGTGGACGAAGAGGGGTGTCATGTGGTCGTCACCACCGGCGGCACCGGCCCTGCACCTCGTGACATAACACCAGAAGCAACCGAAGCGGTTTGCGACCGGATGATGCCGGGGTTCGGCGAACAGATGCGAAGTATTTCGCTTGCCTTTGTGCCGACCGCCATTCTCTCTCGACAGGTCGGTGGTCTGCGAGGTGAATCCCTCTTGTTCAACCTCCCCGGTCGACCGAAAGCCATTCGGGAAACCATCGATGAAATATGGAAAGCCGTGCCGTACTGCGTTGACCTCATGAACGGCCCGTACATGGACATGAATCCGGTGATTTGCGACGCATTTCGTCCAAAAAAAGCCCGCCGCCCTCCTTTTGAATAACACATCACATTCAATAGCCTCACACCACTGGAGGATTACAGAGGATGAGCATGACGGGGAATCTCTTGATACATGGTGCAACGATGGTCCTGCCCAACGAAACGGGTGTTGGCGATTTGAGAATTCGCAACGGCGTCATCGAGACCGTGGCTCTTGGAGCCACGCTTGAACCGAAGGATGATGAGTTGTTCATTGACGGGCGAGGTTTGCACCTCCTGCCCGGCATCATTGACCCGCAAGTCCATTTCAGAGACCCTGGCCAGCCAGAGAAAGAGGATTTGGGTTCTGGTTCGGCAGCCGCCGTCAGTGGCGGTGTGACCTCTTTCTTGGACATGCCCAACAACAAACCTTCCATCACCACATTGGAAGGGATGCGAGGTAAACTGAAGACGGCTTCTGAAAAATGCGTGAACAACTACGGCTTCTTTATTGGGGCCACATCCAACAACGTGCCCGACCTACAGGAAGCGGTTGGAACCCCCGATGCTCCACTGGGTATTCCCGGTATTTGTGGCATCAAAATTTTCATGGGTTCATCGACAGGAACCTTGCTGGTCAACGACCGAGATGCTCTCGAAGCCATCTTCGAAGGAACGGGTGGCCTCATCGCCGTCCACGCAGAAGATGAACAGCGCATGATCGAACGCCTTGACGGCATCAAGGGCCGAACGGACATCGCAGCACATGCAGAATGGCGCGATGACGTGACCGCCCTCTTAGCCACGCAACTGGCGGTTGAGTTGGCACAGGAATTCGGTCATCGATTGCACGTGCTTCATTTGACCAGTGGTATCGAGGCCGATTGGTTGGAAGACATCACAACCCTGCCCTCTCTTTCCAGCGAGAACAGCGCCATCATCACCACCGAAACCCTCCCGCAACACTTGACCTTTGATGAGACAGATGTGGCACGAGAAGGCACTCGTCTCCAGATGAACCCTCCTATTCGATACGCAAAAGACAGGGAAACCCTGTGGAAACAACTCAAGAAAGGGACGATTCAATGCATCGCTACGGACCATGCCCCGCACACGCTCGAAGCCAAAGGACTCGGATTCCCGAACGCCCCAAGCGGTATGCCGGGTGTGGAGACTTCGCTGGCCGTCATGCTCACGCATGCAAAGGACGGTGCATGCAGCATTGAGGACGTCGCAAAATGGATGTCGACCAACGTCGCCGACTGCTTCAACATGGTTGGCAAGGGGAAGTTGGAAGAAGGCATGGACGGGGACATCGTGCTGGTTGACATGGACAACGCACGGGAAGTCAAAGACGAACATTCGTGGGCTCGAGTGGGCTGGAATCCGTTCCGTGGTCGTTCCTTGGTGGGCTGGGCTCAAGTTACGGTTGTTGGAGGCGTACCCGTCTTTGAGCGAACCGAAGCTACGGGGCCAAAGGGTGCCATTTTGGTGGAACCCGGTGCTGTGGGCGAACCCATTGTGATGACGCCATGGCGTTAGCCAAGCTGGTAAAGCGCACTGTATTTTTGCTCAACATAGCGCAAGAAAGGTTCAGGGCTGGGCGGTGAACCCGTTGCGTCCTCAATGAGTTGGGCAGGAGAGACTTGACTGCCTCGTTGATGAATACGTGGTCGAAGCCATTCCAACATCGGTTTCCAGTCTCCTGAAGCAACCATCTCGTCCATATCGCCCAGATCTTTGGCCATGGCTTCCAGTAATTGGGCAGCATAGAGGTTTCCAAGGGTGTAGGTTGGGAAGTAGCCAAAAGCACCCATGGACCAGTGAATGTCTTGCAAGCACCCCAGGCGGTCTTCCGGTACATCAATGCCAAACCATGCCTTGAACATGCTGTTCCAAGCCTCGGGAAGATCGTCCACATCCAATTCGCCGTTGAAGAGTTGCTTCTCAATTTCATACCTTAGCATAACATGTAAGTTGTAAGTGACCTCGTCCGCCTCGACACGAATAAAGCCTTTCTCAACCCGATTGGCCAGCCGATTAAGCGTGTGTTCATCCCAATCAGGAGCATCAGGGAAATTGGCTCGGAACCAGGGCAACACCACTTTCCAAAACGAAGGTGTCCTTCCAATTTGGTTTTCCCAAAAACGACTTTGAGACTCGTGAACACCTAACGAAACGGCAGCCCCTCGTGGCGTGAATCGGTGATCGTGGTCCAACCCCTGTTCATACAGAGCGTGCCCGGTCTCGTGCATGACGGCATACAGACAGGAGAACGGGTCCACCTCGTCGAACCGCGTGGTGAATCGGGTATCGCCTGGCCACAAACCTGCCGAGAACGGGTGCGTGGAAGCGTCCATCCGTCCTGCCTCGAAATCAAAGCCCATGTGCTTTGAAACGGCCTCGCAAAACGCTTTCTGGGCCTCGATGGAAAACACAAGTCCGTCTGGCATCGACGGTTCTTCTACCGTGTTCTGAGCCCGTGTGATGGCCTCAAGCAAAGGTACGAGGCGCTCTCGCAAACCAGCAAAGAGTGGGTCGTAATCCTCCACCGTCATACCGACTTCGTATTCATCGAGGAGCACATCATAGGGCGTCGATTGCACACCGAGAAGACCAATCTTTTCATGCGTCAATTCAATCAAACGACGCAAGGTGGGTTTGAAGGCCTCAAAATTCGACTCGGAACGTGCAGACTGCCATGCGACGAGGGCTTCGGAGCGAGCCTGTGCAAAGGTCTCTACGAAGGATTTCGGCAGACGGACGGCTTGGTCGTAAGTGCGACGCATTTCACGGACGTTCGCGAGTTGGTCCTCGTTCAGGGTCTTTCCTTCCAATTCGTCAAGCAATTCACCCATTCGTGAATCGGTCAATTGCTCGTGCCGCTTTCCGGCCAACCATGCCATCATCTCGCCTCTGGAAGACGCTCCCTTGGCAGGCATCAGGACTTCTTGGTCCCAACCAAGATGGCCTTGTAAAGCACCGAGCCGGTGAATGTCTTGGACGCGCTGGAGGAATTCATCGTAGGGTTCCATGACGAGTTCATGCCTCTGTGCTTCTTCAACACTCCCATGCATTGGCATGGAGAAACGCCCTCGGAACATGAAACAAAAAAGCACACATTCAAGAACATTTGAACAGTACCCGAAACATGGTCCTCCCTTTCCGCCGAAAAGGGTCGGACGAGGACGACGACGATATCGTTGACCAAGATATCGAGGACATCATGAACGAGGCAGAAGGTTTGGGTGAAGAATCCGGCGTGACAATTCCTGAAACCTCGGGCGAAGATGATGACGTCGACAACGTTGACCCGGCGGAAAAAATGGCAAGAAGCGCACGAACCGTCATCGACACCTGCATGGACGTGCGCCGGGGAGAAAACATTCTGATCGTTTGTGACTCAACAACCACCGAAATTGGGCAGGCCCTCCATGACGCTGCAAGCCTTCGCTCGGACCGTGTTCTCTTGGTGGTGATGCCCAAGGGACGCCATCATGGCGACGAGCCCCCAACGCCTGTAGCCAACCTCATGAGGCAACAACAAGTCGTCATTGCCCCTACCCGCTATTCGCTCACCCATACCAAAGCTGTCCGTCAAGCCATCAAAGACGGGTCTCGTGTCGCCACCATGCCCGGTATGACCATTGAAATGTTCACCGAAGGCGGAATGTCGGCCGATTTCAACATCATCAAAAAGAACATCGGGGAAATGAGTAACCTCCTTCGAAGAAAGCGAATCATCAACGTGAAATCGGAAACGGGGACCAATGTTACCTTCGAAGTAAACTGGCGAGAATGGAAACTTGATGATAACGGCATTTGCAATCGCCCCCGCATGCTCACCAACCTCCCAGCGGGCAAAATCTTCACCCTTCCACGAGAAGGAACGATGAACGGCACCATCGTGATTGATGGATCTTGGGACTCCGACCTCGTGGACGAACCGGTGGTGCTCCAGATCGAAAACGGACTCGTTATTGATGTGAAAGGAGGAACGGCAGCAGCTCAAATTCGCCAAACCTTCGGGGAAGCAGCCAAACGCCTCAAGAGCAAAGACCAGGAAAACGTCTGGACCATCGCTGAATTTGGGTTTGGCATGAACCCTAACGCACGTGTGGCTGGAAATGTTCTAGAAGACGAGAAGCGTTTGGGCACGGCCTATTTCTCGATCGGTGATAACACGACCTTGGGGGGTTCAGCAGCCGTTGGCATCCAAATATCGGGCGTGCTTGAACGTCCCAGCATCTGGATGGACGAAACATTGCTGTTTGAAGAAGGACAATTCGTGGCCCATTAAGGCCTCAGTATCCCAGATTTTGTTGTCCGCAAACCGGACAGAATCGCCAATAAGGATCCAATCCAATCCCGCAGCCTCGGCAGTGCACGCCTGAGCGAATGGTGGGCTGAACCAAGGGTGCTTGTTGACGAGGCCATCCCTGCTGTGGCTGCTGTTGCTGAGGCCATCCTTGCTGAGGCTGCTGTTGCTGAGGCCATCCCTGCTGTGGCTGCTGTTGTTGCTGTTGCTGCCAAGGTTGCTGAGGCAACGGTTGAGGCCGTTGCTGCGGAGGTGCTTGCTGCGGAGCGGGTTGCTGTTGCCCGCCGAGCGGCCGGCGAACGGGAGCCACTGGCTTGGGTAGAGCAGCCGTCTTTTCAGCCGCAGGTGAAGCGATGAATTCTGAAAGCGTCACCACGCCATCGCCATCGGCATCTGCCTCGGCGTGAAGTTCAGCCGCTTCCTCAAGACTGGTCCCCGTCGCTTGTGCCAATTCTTCGACATCCAGCGCTCCGCTTCCGTCCTCATCGGCTGCGATGAAATGTTCCGCTGCGCTGACAAACTCGGTTTCCTCTTGCACCGGTTCGGGTTCCATCTCCGGCGAGGCTGGAGCAGGAGGTTGCTCATCAGCGGCCAATTCGGAACGAAATGCCCCGGAAAAGGCATCCTGCGTGGCTTTCGCCACTTGCTTTTGGCTTTCGATGTTCAACTCCGGTTCGACCGGTTCGGCCTCAGGAAGATCGGGCAAGGCGACCGTGCTGGAAGGAACGGGGACAGGGGGAGAAACCTCTGCTGGTTTGGGTTCGGGGGTGACCGTGGGAAGAGGCACAGGCTCTGAAAGAGAGGGGGCGGGTGCAGGTTCTTGTGCTGCAGGGACGGTTTCTGCTGGAGGGGGTGCGGGCAAGGATGCGTTCTCAGGAACGTCAACGCTGGCTGCTGATGCACCGCCACTGGCCAAACTTGCAATCGGGATGACCTGGCCAACCACATCGAGGGCTGCATCCAGTTCTCTGTTGATGGTGGCAAGCGCTTCGACTGACCCTTCGACGTTATTGAGCAGCCCTTCAAAGGAGGTGAGATACTTCACGACTTCGTCTTTGGATCCTGTTTGAAAGGCCACGGCAAAGAGTTTCATCATGCGCATGGGGTCGGCCAATTGTTCCAAAGAACTTCGTAGGTTCGCGTCGATACCGCCCATGGCCTGACCCGCTTCACCGCTTGAATCCGGCATGCCGAGAGCTTGCAAAAGCGGATCGGGCATGCTCATCAAACCGAGATGCCCGGCGACGAGGTAGTAGATCTCACCGCCCTCGCATTGCATACGTTCACTGGCCGCTTCAAAATCAAAATCTCCGGGCCGTAATACGATGTCTGAGAGCAACTCAAAGAACTGAACCATCGCCTCTTCTCGGGGCATGGCCATCATCGCATGGAGGACATCGCTCGATTCAGTCGCACCGAAGTAAGCTGCGGCATCATCAACCTCAATCACGTTGGAGGAAGTGGGGTTCTCGTCTGACATCCTTCTCCCTCCTTTTACTTGCGACCGCTGACCCCCATTTAAGCCCTCATGATACGACTCACGAGCGCTTGTTTTTTGCGAGGTTGAAAATGGCTCGGGATTGTTCAGCACTCCATCCAGTTTCTTGAAGTTGCATCAGCATCGTTCGTTCTTCTTCACCGTCGCCCATGGCGCCGACCACCCAGTCAACTGCAGCTTCTCTGTCCTCGGTTTGCCAATCTTCAAAGATGCTCAAGTCAACCTGAATCTTGGCTTTCCGGACCTTCGTTCCCGCCGGTTCATCTCCACCCTGCACCACTTTCTTCCTGCTTGCTTTCTTTGGCTCTGCAGATTGTTTTGCCACCGGTGACTTGCTTGGACCTCGTCCGGGAGGGCCGCCCGTTCCTCGCTTGGGGGGACCTCCGCTTGCGCGACCTGGAGGCGAGGTCGGTCCAGGGCCTGAGGGGCCCTTTGCCCGTGCAGGCGCCTTTCGCTCCGGGGCAGCCCGGGTGCGAGTTGGTGTTGCAACGGCCTTTCGGTCGAGGCGGTCAAGGAAACTCTCCTCTTCTTCCTCGTCATCGTCAAAGAAGTCGTCGTAATCGTCATCATCTTCATCGTCATCATCGCCCCCTCGGAGCACACGAACGAGCACCAACGTCAGGATGAGGAAGACCCCGAAACCGCCGAGTGCGAGCATGATGGTGCCCGCATCAACTCCGAAGAGTCCTTCCTCACCGTCGCCTGAAGCCGGAATGTATGGGCACCCATCGTCGTACCCATCAACGCCTTTCGGGTCGTTGGGGCAGTTGTCCGAGTCGTCCATGACGCCGTCAAGGTCGGAGTCCCGTTCGGAGATGTGGCAACCTTCCTCGTCAACCTGCAAGCCAGGTGTGGTTTTCGGACAGAAATCCGCGTTGGTGGCACCGGCCACGAATTGGCCGGGCCAAGAAGGATCTCTCGTGGCGTTCCAGGACGGGTCGCCCCAGTTGTCGCCATAGCCGTCAAAGTCGGAGTCTTTCCATTGCGTTGGGTCACCTCGAAGGGCAGCGGGTTCGTTTTCATCGCGCCACCCATCACCGTCATCATAGCATCCCAAGAAATCTATAGAAGAGGTCCCTGTTTCGGTGGGGCAGTCGTCAGCGTTGTTGGCTGGCGATGGATTGTCGCCGTAGCCATCCCCGTCTTGGTCAAACCACTGGGTCGCATCGCTGGGGAAGGCATCACCGGTTTGGTTCACATGCAGACCGGACACCGGGTCGATGTCGTAGGTGTAGACACCGCTGTAGCCATCACCGTCAAGGTCGGTATCAAGCGCACTCTCATCGGTGCACCCGTTAGCGAGGATGGGGAAGCCGGGCGGCGTATCGTCGCATGCGTCGTCCAAGTCGGAAAGACCGTCGCCATCAGTATCTCGCTGTGCTTGAGAACATCCGTTTTCGTCGACTTCTTGCCCAGCACCGGTGTTGGGGCAATCGTCCAGCGGGTCGTTAAGCCCATCACCGTCTGAATCAGAGGTGCGTTGTTCGTTGCTGCAACCATCGCCATCGACGGCAATACCGGACGGTGTATCGGGACACAGGTCAACGTTGTTCTTCACGCCATCATCGTCATCGTCGAGCTCGGATTGGGAACAGCCTTGCTCGTTGACCGATTCGCCAGCAGGCGTGTTCGGACAGAGCGTGTCAAGTTCGTTGATCACACCGTCGCCGTCGTTATCCGCCACGTCAATGAGGCGGCATCCGACACCGTCGGTGCCGTCGAGCACACCGGCTTCATCGGGGCAGAAATCACCCTCAAAGCCTGTGGGATTGTCACCAAAGCCGTCACCGTCCCGGTCTCGAGACTGGGTCTTTTCGGACGGGAAGGCATCACCGAGTTCGTCAATACGCAGGCCGGTGTCTTGGTCGATGTCGTACACATAGGCGTCCGTGTACCCGTCGCCGTCAGCGTCAGGACACCCGTAGGCATACACCGACAAACTACGGCGGGTTGAGTTCCCCCATTCGGTTGGGCAGGCATCGAGTTGGATTCCTTCAGCGTTGGAGCCGTTGTACAGGGCCGTCCAGTTGTCGGCGTATCCATCGTCGTCCGTGTCGTTGGCCGCCGCTTTGCGAAGTGGGAAGCGGTCAGGATTGGTGGCGTTTTCCGATTGGTTATCGCCAAAACCGTCGCCGTCGCTGTCCTTCCATTGCGTGGGGTCAAACGGCCAGACATCAGCCCCGTGAACGGTGGCGTTCCATTCGAAGATGCTCCCCTCATCCGAGGGATCGCTGGCGCCGTCTGCGTCGCTGTCAAGGCACCCGTTTCGGTCCCTGTACGAAGTCCCAAAGTCCCACGGGCAGTAATCACCGTGAACGGTATCGGTGTCGTTATCACCGTACCCGTCGCCATCGTAATCGGCATATTGTGAGGACAAGTAAGGGAACAAGTCGCCTGGACCTGCGTTCGGGTCAAAGACGGGCACTGCACAGCAATCGACACCGTGATTATCGCCAAAGCCGTCATCATCGGTATCGAGGGCTTGCTTCCAATTACTCTTGAATACATCACCGTCGAAATATTGAGCATCGTTGTCAGACCAGCCGTCCTGGTCGAGGTCCTCACAGCCAAAGCGGTCAATCCAGGATGTACCGCCTTCGTCATCGCACCCGTCGATTTCGTCCCGGTATCCATCGGTATCGTAATCGGCACAGCCTTGAATCACGAACGAGGAGGTGCCAAAAGATGTCGGGCAGGCATCAGGCAGAGGTCCAAGCGGGTTGTCGCCGTAGTTGTCGCTGTCACTGTCCTTCCATTGGTTGCCCACCGCTGGCATGGCGTCGATGATGTCAAACACCAGGTCTCGGTCTTGGTCAGCGTACAATCGCAGCATGACCACGTCGTCATCGACCGTATCCCAATACGCCATGTGAACGGTCCCGTTGCTGTCAAGCGTGGCGTGAACCGGTTCGTTGGTGGTGATGTCTCCGAACATGACCGACATCCAAGAAGCCGTCTGGTGCGAATGGTTGAGTTCAAGGGTGTTCACCGTCAATTGCTGAGTTGCGGGGTCGCTGGTCAACAAGAGCAGATGGTCGTCCACATGGACAAGGTCCCACGCCCCGTCGGCGGCCGCAGCGGGTCGCTCAGCGAGCGTGGCCCACACACCCGTTTCGTTCAGTCCCAGAACAGAAGAGATGGCGTTTCCACGGACGGCCAACATCGGGTGGTCGCCACCAAGAAGGTCCAGACGGTATTCGTTGGTGGTACCGCTGGGTTGTGGTACCGTGTGCTCCTGCCAGTCGCTGCTTCCCGGCCACAGCTCATGCACACTCAGGGAGCCATCCGTGGTCAGGCTTGCCAAAAGAAGAGAACCGTTGGCCAAGGTCGTGAGTTGAAGTTCGCTGTTCAAATCAGAATGGTTGGTGATGTTGTGCCGGCTCAAGGTGCTTCCATCGTACACCCAAACAGCAAGGTGGGTACCGCTGCCGTTTGATGCGACCAAAGCGACCGCCAAGGAATCGTTTGAGAGCACGGCAGTTGAGTGTTGCTTGGAAACGGCTTCACCCTCTTCTCCAAGGGTGGTCAAGGACCAACTTGAACCGCCTACGGCCAACTCCAGTTGGCTGGTTGGGTCGTGCCTGTAGACGAGATGAGGTGTGTCTTGGCTGTCAACGACAACCTCGATCGGAGCGGCGAGGTCGGCACTGTTGCGAACCATCTCGGTTGACCAACCGGTAGCGCCTTGTGTGGCGGCAAAGATTTGTCTTCCAGCACCGGACGTGTAAGCAAGCACTTGTTCGTTATCGTGAGTGGACGTAGAGCCGAGCCATTGCCCCATGGTCCCGGTGGTAGCGACGTCTTGTTCCAGCGCGGTCATCGAAGAAGTGCTGTGCAGAACCATGGAGGTTCTGTTTTCAACCAACAGTACGGGTTGACCTGATGAGCGAACGTCAAAAGTCACCCCAAGGTGAGTGGTGTTGAGGCTGACCAAAGTTTGGTCGACCCATTGTCCCGATGGCGTGCCGTCGTTCATGTGTTCAATCTTTGAAACGTGATGTCGTAGCGCATCAGCGTGCGTGAAGACAAGGCTGGTTTCGCCTCGTTTCGCCGTACCCAAGTCAAGACCGTTCACGGTCCCCTGCTGGTTGAAGTTGATGGATTCCCAATCTCGCTCACTCAACAGGAGGTAGTCGAGACCGTAAGCATCACCACGAGTAGAAGAACGCAATGAGTAGGCCAAGTCGCTTAGACCGTCGCCGTCCACATCGCCATCAGCAGCCATTCGCATACCAAGGCGTTCGCTGCTGTTGCCCTCTGCGAGCAGTTGTCGGTCCGTGCTCAATCCGGTCTCAGAGCCGAGGAAGATCTCGATGCGACCCGAGGAGGAGCCCATACGACTTGAGATGTAAACGTCGTCGTAGCCGTCTTCGTTGATGTCGCCGGCCGCCACGACGGTTTCACCCACACGGGTGTTTGGGGTCGTGGGTTCAAACTTCCAATCAGCGTCGCCAGGGAGCAACCCGTTGGTTCCTTCAAACAGCCAGAGGACACCTGTTCCAAAGGCAGAGGAGGCGTTGAGCGGTTCCGTGATGATGTGTTCATCGTAGCCATCCCCGTTCAAGTCGCCAACGCACGCCACGACCAAGCCGAATAATTTGCCCTGTATGAGCGAAGCCAGGGTATGGTCGGGCGTTCCGTTGTATCCGGTCGAAGAGCCGTAAAAATACTCGATCGAGGAATAGGAAAGTGCGTCTTCGAATGAACCCGTGTTGCCTACGATGAGTTCATCGAAACCGTCGTTGTTGATATCGCAGCCCTCCAAAGAGCGCCCAAACAAGTCACCTTGTTTTGTTTGAGTGAGGTTTCGTAAGAGACTCAAGCCCGTTTCATTACTGGAATAGAGGTTCACTTTACCGGCATCGGGTTCAGAAGAACCGGTGTCCATGGAGTAATTGAGGGCCGTTATAGCGAGATAATCGCCAGCACCCGTGTGGTGAAGGACTTCAACCGCACTTCCAAGGGACTCGTTATCGAGCCCGGAAACTGTTGTCCAGGCTGTCGAGGAAACCCCCGATTCGTTGCCCAAAAAGACCTGAACCTGCCCGTGGCGCACCTCTGAATCGTTGGCGTGCGCCCAACCCGGAGCGCCAATGGCCAAATCCATGATGCCGTCGTTGTTGAGGTCGCCATGGTCCATGCCCGCACCGAAGTGGACGCCATCCCCCTCTCCAGCAAGAATCACATCGGGGACCTGAGAAAGCCCCTCCGTGGAGCCGTAGTATACGTCCACACGGCCGTTGTCAACATAGGTAAGGAGATCGGCATGGGGGGTGGAGATGACCAAGTCATCAAACCCGTCGTGGTTCAAATCCGAAAAGAGGAGGGTGCCTTCTTGCTCGTCGGTTTCACCTTCTCGAACGTCCTTTGGCGTAGGGTCCACGCGACCCGTGTCCTGCCCGGAAAGTGAACGGATGAGATTGAGGGTAAAGGTTGAGCCTGTCTGGGATGCGGTCGCCACCTGTTCGATGTTATTGGCGTCCAGGTCCATGCCCAAGGCGTCAACGAGGTGTTCATCGCTCAGCAAGATGCGTACATCGTGCGTAAATCCATCAACACGAAGCAACACGACATCGCCGGTGTTCGTCCGCGAATACAGGACGTGGGCCACGCCATTTTCATCGATTTCCAGTTCGAAATCCTCTCCAACCGGACCGGCATCCAGAAGGTAGTTTGTCCAATATGCGCCGCTAAAGTTCACCTGGTGAAGGGCACCCGAAGCGGTCCTCATCAAGCCCCATTCAAGACCGCCCGGGGTGATGTCGAGGGCCAAATGCGTTGGGTACACGTCTTCCATGATGGTTCGAATGTGCCAGCGTGCACCGTCCCAGTAGGTCGGGTTTTGGAGCGCATAGCGCCCCATTTTCAGGTCATCACCATCGGCGTAGAGCACACGTGGAAGCTCGTTGGCGGTGATGGCGATGGCACAATCCACCAAATCAGAAGTGTTGGATGATGCGACCGTGTCAACCAGGGTGGTCGACCACTGGCCGTTTGGACGATGGGTGGCGGTGCGTACTGGGCCTTCCTCTGTGCTCCAGCAATAATGCTCCTTGTCGTGTCGCGTCAACTTCATGTCCGGCGTCCCGTGATGTTCACTGCTCGAGGTGTTGAATTCTGTCGTCATCCACAGGTCAAACATGGACTCTTCCCGCACACCAACTTGGACCAGCCCGTCCACGTCGATGGTGGACGAACCAAGGTCATGCCCGTAGCCTGATTCCAGCGAATAAGGAGCGGTTTGAAGGACTGAATTGGCTTCATCCAGCGGTTCTTGTTCGGGTTGTTGGGACAGGACAGGGGCCCACAAGGAGACCACAAAAAGGAGGGTGAGCATGACGCTCTTGAGTTGAATATTCTGAAATTCGACGCCCGCCATGGCCGAAGCAGAGCCTCCAACCTAGAAAATCATTGTTCAGCCCGGCCTGACCCCCATAGGGGGTCAAATCACCCATTGGCGCCCACCGCTGGTTTGAGAAAGGCGAGCCCAGCGTCCAGTTGCATGAAGTCCGCAAGCTGCGTCATTTTCACAGCGGGCGACTGGTGCAACCTCGACATGATTCGGCCACATCTCGAACATCAGCCAACTGTCCTTGCTTGCGACGGGGCACTTGCCACCTGTCTGGAAAATGGTATCGTTCCCGACGCCGTCGTCGGCGACATGGACAGCGTCGATGCGTCCGTCGTCAAACGATTTGTTGATCTTGACGGCCGGGTTCATCGAAGAGAAGAACAAGACAGCCATGACTTGAGCAAAGCCTTGGTGTTGGCCGAAGAATGGGGCCATCTGTCATGCCTCGTCGTGGGGGCAACGGGAGGAGACCGGGAACACGAGTGGGCCAACCTCCTGACGTGTGCGGCCTCAACCATCGACATTGAATGCCTCGGAAACCTCCATACGCATCGGTTTTTCTCCCATGACAAGGAACATTCTATAGAAATTGGAGCGGGAGAAAAGTTCTCACTCTTTGGCCTGCCGATCGCTGAAGGCATCTCCCTCTCCGGGGCAAAATACACGCTCGAAAAAGCAACGCTGAACATGGGCTCCAAAGGGCTTCATAACGTCGCCGTCGGCTCGGCGTTGAACATCACGTACTCGGAGGGGCGACTCATGCTTCTGAAACATCATCCTTCGGTGAAGGCGGAAGAAAGGTCCTGAGCATCGCTGAATAATCCTCTTCGCCATCCCAAGCCTGAGCCTTTTCATCGATACGGGCTTTCTCAAGCGTGGTCTCAAAACCGCCCCAATCCTCAATGAGTTTGAGACGGAACGCGGCTTTTGGCGTGTATCCTGGAAGGAAATTCCTCCAAAGGAAAGGAATACGTCCGGGCGTGACTTTGTTGACGATCTTGACGATGGAGGTGTTACATGTGGTCAACAAGGAGTGATACCATTCGGGGTTCACGGCCAAGTCGTTGAGTTTCCGAATCATCCCAAACAGCAATTCCTTGTCCTTACCGGGCGGAGTAACGGCTCGGAACATGTAGTCGCGGTTCTTTCTTCCGTGGGTTCGAAGTCCGGTAACATCTCGCTCAAACCCAACCAAGAGGTAGAGTTCGTAAGCCCGCCACATTCCGTCCCAGGGGTGGTAGCGCTCGTTTTTTTCACGACGTGTTTCAAAGGAAAAAGAAAGACACGTGCCGCAGCCAAATTCGAACGTCAAGTAGGTGTGAGCAAGTCCTTTCAAAGAATGGAAATGGTCAACCATGAACCAAATGTGTTTGAGGTCGTTCCCGTCAACTTCGACGTTCTCAACCCAATTTTCATCGCGGTCGCGGGTGGTCCTCCAGGTGAAATCACGAACCATGTGAAAGGTGATTTTTGAGCCTTCAACCGTGGCGGTCGTCAGGTGCTCACAATCGGCAGCCCACTCAAGTTCCAAGGAAGGCTCAAGTGGGCGAATACGGGTGTACCAGACGTAGAAGAGACGAATCGAGACCACAAGAGCAAGGCCGGCGACAGCCATCAAGAGATAATTCAACCAACCCATCTATTCCCACCTGTGCCAAATGCTCCATTCTTGGTCCCACCAGTCAACCTCTCCACCGGGGTGTTGACGCCAAAGCACGCCTTGGTCGTCGAGGGTGGTCGGCAGCCCTTGCGTGTCAGGTGAGCCATCGGCAAGGACCTGGGGGGTGGGCCCAAGGGCCGGGAGTTCGAGAGCCTCGGGCTCTTTGTTTCGCACCAAGACGACAAAGACCACGATGGAAACAAGGAACGCCAAAACACCGATGGAAAGCCAACCGACCGATTCGGTTGGCGTGTCCATTCCGAGCGAGGAAGACGGGAGGTTTGCCGATTCATTGGCTGAAAGGTCGGCGGCTGGAAGACGGATGAGGTTCACGCCCTCTATGGACGAGATCATCTTCTCGGTTACAACTTCAAGGGTGATGAGGTGGGCCCCAGCAGGAAGGGTGGAGCAGTCAAAGGTGCTGCCGTTGGCGCCATCAATCCGTTGACCCCTCACCGACCAGACCTTATTCAAATCCGCATCTGAGCGCCCATCCTCAAGGATCATGCGAACCATGCATGGCGTGTCAGTGGCGTTTTGATGACCTGAAACCGAAAGCGAGAAATCGGGGGCTGGACGGTTGTTGATGGTGAAATTCAACGTACTCTCTGCGGTTTGCCCAAGGCCGTTTCGGTAGGTCTCTTTGAGCTCATAAGCACCCGCAGGCCACGAAGAACAATCCAACACACCGTGCGTGTCCAAGACACTGAAGGGGGCGCCGGTGAAGGTTCGAACGCCGGTTTCGCCGTAGCGAGGACCGGTTTCATCGGAAAATTCTCTGACGATTTCGCAGGTTTCGCCGGTTTGAAGTCCATTACCTGCATTGAGTTTGAGGGCTACTCGAGGCACATCCAAGGAAGGCGTGAGCATGAACGTCGGAAGCGGGTAGGAAGCGATGAAGTCGCCGTTTTCGTCCAAGAAGTCCAAGCGAAGGACATGCTCGCCTTTGGACCATGCATCGTAAACAAGGGTGATGTTGGTCTGTCCTTGGAAAGAGATTTCCTGGGTCTCAAGCACTTCTCTTTCCTTGTGCAAGCCTCGGAGTTTGACGATCAAGTCGTTGGATGCAGCGGTTGAATTCAAAACGACCACAACACGAACGGCATCGATATCGCCGTCTTGATTGGTATCGATGGTGTCGTTGCGAAGCGCGAGAAGGGTCAACCCTTGTTCTGCCAACTGTTCTTCAGTGCTCAATTCAGCGGTGGCGGGCAACGGGAGAAGAAGGCACACCAGCAAAAGACCGATGAGAACGGCTCGAGGGCGGCTAGAGGCGTCATGCATTGGCATCACCCTCCGTCGCCAATGGCAGTGGTGGCAATTGTTCCAATGGTATCAGTTCGGGAACGGGTGCACCGATGCCGGGCGTGTTCATGAGTTCGGTTTCCTTCTCTTGCATCAACTGCTCAAGAAGCATGCTACGACGGCGTGTTCCTCGGACGAAGAACGCACCCATCGCACCCAGCAGGAAGCCAGCGCTCATGACCGCGTACGTCAACCACGAGGCGGCTGGGTCTTCCCCCATGATGGCGACTGCAGCCGCAAAGCTGCCGTAAGCGTCCGACCAACCGTCCCCGTTTTCATCAGGACACCCTTGGACGTCCCGCTTCGAGGAACCTGAGGTCTCCGGGCAATCGTCTCGGAAGGCCCCGAGCGGAAGGTCGCCAAAGCCGTCTTGGTCGGTGTCCATCCATTGAAGGGACTCCGTAGGGAAAGCATCGGCCAGTCCAAAGGGATGAGCTGCCCACGAATCCGTAGGGTCGGACCAACCGTCGCCATCGGTGTCGCGGCAACCCAATCGGTCCAAAAGCGAGGTACCACGCATCTCCGGACACGCATCCCCTTGATGTCCGTTCAATCGGTCTCCAAAGCCGTCGCCGTCAGAATCTCGCCATTGCGTTGGTTCGTGAATGAAAGCGTCGCCGAGGTCAGACCAGCCATCACCGTCGGTGTCCTTGCAACCCCAACGGTCACCGCCGGAGGAGGGCCCAACCGAGGTGCCTGCCACCGATGGACAAACATCGGCCGTCGTTCCACGCGGGTTGTCTCCGCGTCCATCGCCGTCAGAATCGTGCCACTGTGTTGGGTCATCGGGCCAGGCATCGCCTGAACCGCCCGGACTGGCCAGCCAGTAAGAGGTGGGGTCGGACCATCCGTCGCCGTCAGCATCAGGGCAGCCCCATCGGTCGAAGGTGGATTCGCCCTGCGTGGTGCGGCATCCATCAGGGCGATAGGAAGTACGCCATGTCTGCCCGTCGAAATATTCCTCGTTATCGCCGTAGCCATCATCATCGGTGTCGTGCCATTGTGAGGGATCATCGGGGAAGGCGTCGGCAAAGCCCGATGGGTGGGCGATCCAAAGTTCAGTCGGGTCTGAAAAGCCGTCCTTGTCAACGTCGCGACAACCAAGCCGGTCGAAGCGACTGATCCATCCGGAGTCAACCTCTTCGGGGGTCGAATCCATGCATACATCTCCTTCGAAACCGGTTAAGTTGTCACCATAACCATCGCCGTCAGAATCTCGGAACTGGGAGGGTACGAAGGGGAAATCGTCGATTTGGGTGGCGCCGTAGGTTTGGTTATCACCCCATCCGTCCTCATCGGTATCCCGCCATTGCGTTGGATTGAACGGGAAATCATCGATTCGCTGAGCACCGAGGGTTTGGTTGTCTCCCCAACCGTCTCGATCGGTGTCCTGCCACTGTGTGGGCTCGAGTGGGAAAGCATCGGAGCCGTTGTCGATGGTCCAATTTTCATCACCGTCGGAGAAGGTGTCCATGTCCGTATCAACGCACCCGTAGCGGTCAGCAGAGGAAGAACCGCGAATGAAGGGGCAAGCATCAGGTTGGGTTGCATTGTCCACAAATTGTCCAATGTCCCAAAGCATTCGCGTGACGTTGAGGGAAGGGTCGTCCCAGTTGTCTCCAAATCCGTCCTCGTCGGTATCGTTCCATTGGGAAGCATCGTAGGCAAAGGCGTCCGCCTTTCCATCGGGGTGAGCAAACCACGCCTCGTAGCCGTTGAGACCTCCGGGGTCGGGGTCAGAATACGAATCTCCATCTGAATCCACGCACCCAAATCGGTCCGAGGTGGAGTAGCCACGGCTGAACTGACAGTGGTCGCCTTGGTAGCCCTCGAGGTTGTCGCCATAGCCGTCGTTATCGGAGTCAAGCCATTGTGAGGATTCACTTGCAAAGGCATCTGCTCCGTTTTGAACGCCCCATCCGCTGTCGGGGTCTGACCAGCCATCACCGTCAGAATCGGTGCAACCCTTGCGGTCATTGGTGGAGGTCCCTACCAAGTACGTGCAATCGTCCTCTGTGTCAACAAATCCGTCCTCATCAGAGTCTCGGTTGGTCTTGTCAATGGAAGGCGTGAGTGTATAATCGAACCCGTCGTTGCACCAGGAATCTTTGCCCTCCACTTTGATGAGGACCTCACCCGCTGTTGAGAGGGTCGTTGAGAGGGCGGCGGTTGGAGAGCCGTCATCGACGTTTTGCGAGACGGAACCCATCGTGAAGGTCCCTTCCCATCCGTCATTGATGCACCACCATGCTGGATTACTCATGCTGCCAGAAAAAGAGACTTGGACGATGTCGCCCATTTTTCCTTGAATTTTCCAATAGTCTCGTTTGTCGTTTGGCGAACACCCATCAGGGTCGCAAACATACCCGCTTGAGGAGACGCCGTCGGTCAATCCATTGGCGCTTGCAGGTGCGTCGTCAGCACTTGCGATCGGTAAATGAAGCAACGCGAGGCCGAGGAAAAGCACAATGGCGACTCGACCGGCCATGACCGCTGATGGGCATACGGATTATCAAGAGAACGCCTGCGTATGTCGTGCGCAATCAGGGCAATCGTTGCTTCCCAAGGCATTGACGGAGGCAACTTTCGAGGTCGTTGTGCTGGAAAACATAGCCGCTTTCTAGCAAACGGTTCGGAAGGACCCGTTGACCATCCAGCACCAAGGCCTGAGCCATCTCGCCGAGCATGATTTTGAGCATGAATCCGGGAGCCGGTGCGAAGGCTGGACGACGAAGGACGCGCCCCAGGACCTTGGCATACTGCTTTTGAGTGACGGGTTGAGGCGCCGTGAAGTTGTAGACGCCCTCGCAATCTTCGTTCATCATGAGATGATAGGTGGCGTAGATTTGGTCGTCCAACGAGATCCACGAATAATATTGGCGACCGCCTCCTGCAGGGCCGCCTGCACCAAGTTGGGTTGGAAGCAAAAGTTTCTGCAACGCTCCGCCCATTGGAGTGGTTACGATTCCAGTTCGAATCCAGGCTGTCCGAATTCCTGCGTCCTTTGCCGCTGCGCCGGCCGCTTCCCAATTGAGGCAGGTCGTGGCCAGAAAGTTGTCGCCGGGAGCCGAATCTTCCGTCAATTCCTCATCACCTCTGTTGCCGTAAATACCGACGGCAGAACCGCAAAGGAAGGTCTTTGGCGGCTGTTCAAGTTGGGAAAAAAGGTGAACCAACTTCTCAGTCGGCACCGTTCGACTCGATTCGATGAGGGCTTTACGTTGAGCGTTCCAACGCTTGTCACCGATGCCAGCGCCAGCAAGGTGAATCACGGTGTCAAATCCTTCCATGCTTCCTTCCAACACCTCGCCGGTTTGGTCGTTCCACACGACACAGGGTTCATGCTGAACGTCTGAAGGCAACTTCGTCGAAGGACGGACAAGGCGTGTAACTTCATGGCCTGCAGCTTGGAGAAAAGCCGTGAGTTGCATCCCAATAAGTCCAGTTGAACCGCTGATGAGGACGCTTTGTTTTGGTCGGTCTGCGTACAGAGCGATGCGTTTCAAGTCCTCCTGCACTCGAAGCGTTCGGTAAGCAAACATCTGGTTCATTCGGCCTTTCACCGTGAACGGGGCCGTCCAAAAGGTCAACGGATGAAAAGGAAGTTTCCAATCAATCGTATCGTGGATTTCGCTGGTGTTGGACCCTGTGGAGACGAAACGATGTTCGTGGTCCCACTTCCCGAACGGGCCTTTTTCCATCACGTCGTTGAAGACCTCGCCAGATACCACGCCGTAATGTCGGGCGACCCACATGGGGCGCAATGGGCCGAGTTGAACGCGGAACTTGGTCTTCGCACCGTCCACCAAAGCCCCCGCTTGGACCGGTCGAATCCCCTCCCATTCAGGCATGATGCGACGGAAAGCACCGGGGCTGTCGTACCATGCCCAAACGTCATCGACCGAGGCGTCATAAGCGGCGACGTGCTTGTAGACGGGCATGGACACACCTCATTGATGGGCAGAGTAGTATGATGGGCCAGAGCCAAGAACGGTGGGCGCTTCACCGAGGGTGTTGTACTTCTCAACATACGCCTTTGTCTTGTATTTCCGGGCCGTGGAAGCACTGGTCATGCACCGAATCTTTCCGTAAACAGCACGCTCGGTCCAACCTCGGTCAAACTTGCCCATCACCCAACCAATGCCGGTGTAAGAGTTGGGGTCTCGACCGTCAAGCGCCCATTTGTCATTGAGCGCAATCATCCATTCCATGGCCGTTTCTGGGTTTGGAGACCATTCGAGAATTTTCTTGCCCCAAAGCATGCGCAAGTAGTTGTGGATGATGCCTTCATGGCGCAATTGGTTTTGAGCAGCGTTCCAAAGCGGGTCGTGGGTGGATGCTGTTTCCAGCTCTTCGAGCGTGTAGAGATAGGGTCGCTCGTCCTCGGCATGTTCGGCGAGGGTCGTCTTGGCCCACTCCGGGAGGGATGCGTATTCGGTGTGATTTTCAACCATGGCGCAGTGAATGAATCCAATGTCTCGCCACGTGATGATCTGGTCCAGGAAAGCTTCCACGGGTTCGGAAAGCCCCCACCATCCTTGTCGACGGCCATCGTTGGGGGGGTTGACCATGCTCACATCCCAGCCGTGATGCGTGAAGATGTCGCTGAGGATGGCATGGACGCTGATATGACCAAAATGAAGCCAGGGCGAAAGACCGCTCGCCCCACGTTCCTGTGGCTCGTTTCGCTTCTCGTGATAGGTCTGAAGTCGGTCAGCGAAGAATTCCTTCCATCGACGTCGTCCTTCGACATAGCCTCCCCGCTTGCCGATGACCGGATGGACTTCATGGTCAATTCGAAGCGTGGAGAGGGCTTGTTTGCCGACGTCTCCGCCTTCGGAGACACGCCAGAGAAATTCGTAAGGCGTCATGGGTGTGTTGGTTTGAGCGAAAATCGCCTTGGCCACCGCCATGTCAAAGTCGCGTAGATTTTTCGCCAATTCCAGCGGCCGGCGATGGGGGAATTCGTGCATGTGTTCGCGTATGGTTTTGTGCAAGTGCCTGCGCAACGAATACGCCGTGGAGAAGTCTCTTCCTTGGGCACGCATGGCCATGAAACCGTTTGAATCCACGACGTGAATTTCACAGGGAATCACCGAAAGGGCGGTGTCAAGGACGTGTTTTGGATAGTAGGTAGGATAGTCATCGATGACGCAGAGGCGAGCGTGTTCGAGCCAACCTTTCAACAGGCCCGACGCTTCTTTCCGCTTTGTTTCGACGTAGGGGATGTAGGTTACGTTGGTGCCCGAGAAGGCGCTTCGGTTGTCAACCATGCCCTGCAACACAAAGGTCGAGATTCGATCGTTGGCCCATCGATGTTGAAGAGCGAGGCATTCGATGACCACCAGCGGAAGATGGTGTTCGTCGGCCAAGTTAATGGCGTGTTCAAGCGCATGATTCCACTGTGCGCGTCGGGCGGCCGTCATCCAATAAACGACGACATCACCGTTTTCGTTGGGAACGCCGTGAATTTGTAGACGGCTGCTGGGAATCATTCGTGGCCACCTCTGGGTTGAAGCGATGAGGCCATGCTTGAACGGTAGACGGCGTAGGGAGTCTGCCGTTGGGTCAACCCTGAATGGTTTCGAATGACCATACGATGCGTTAGACCGTCAACGGCAAGTTGTTGCATGGTTTCAGAGACCCATTGGACGGAGCCCAGTTCGGTCAGAGAAAACCACTGCGATGAGGAAATTTCGCCCGTGTCCGACGGTTGGTGGTCGCCCTCAATGTGAACATCATAACACAGGAAGACGGCGGGATGGTCTTTCCTTAGAGCGGTCCGAACCCCAACGAGACCCATGACCGAGCCAGAATACCCGGCTTCCTCCTGAAGTTCACGAAGAGCTGCTGTCTCGGGACTCTCGCCCGGGTCGACGTGCCCTTTGGGCAGGCCCCATTTTCCCTGATGGCTTCCAGTGGCTTCTTGAACGAGCAAGATTTTACCGTTTTTTACCACTCTGGCTGCTACCCCAAGGTCACAAAGTAGCGAAGCCATGACCGTGTTTCTGCACACCGAGTATATCAAGAACGGTTTAAGCCCAAGTAAGGAAAAGACGAGTGTTTATATACAAACTCGGCTGATTTTGTAACATGGAACCACCTCAACATTTTCCACCAGACCACGCACCTGAAGCCGATGCTATTTTGCCCACAGAATTCGGAGATTTTCGAATTCGAGCCTTCCGAGATCCTGTCGGGGGCGAAGAGCACGCCGTGTTGTATCTCGGCGACCTCAGCGAAGGTTCACCCTTGGTTCGAATTCACTCAGAATGCCTCACCGGTGATGCCTTTCATTCGCTCCGCTGTGATTGCGGGCCGCAACTCCACGCCTCCATGAAGGCCATTCAGGAACGAGGCAAGGGAGCCATTGCCTACATGAGGCAGGAAGGACGAGGCATCGGTTTGTATGCCAAAATGCAAGCTTATGCTCTGCAAGATACCGGCCTGGACACGTTGGACGCTAACCTCGCCCTTGGCCTACCAGCAGACGCTCGCAAGTATGATTTCGCCGCTGAGATGTTGTACTCAATGGGTGTGTCGTCGGTTGAACTTGCCACCAACAACCCCGACAAGCGAAACCAACTCATGGACCAGGGCATTGAGGTGACCAACCGAATTCCCATCATCGTCGGCCAGTGCGCTCAAAACCGCCATTACATGCAAACCAAGGGTGCTCGAATGGGGCACATCCTCCCAAACTGAGGCTTGAGCATGAAAGTGAATATCGTTGGCCAGCAAGCGCCAAGTTTCGCCCTTGAAAACGAAGATGGAGAGGTCTTCCAGAGCAGTTCCCTCGATGGGACATGGCGTATCGTTTTCTTCTACTCCCGCAACAACTCGCCCACGTGCAAGCGAGGCTGCCTAACGTTCAAAGAACAACACGACTTGTTCTCATCCGTAGGTTGCTCCATCGTCGGCATTGGCCCGGGTACTCGAGAGGAATTAGCTGGATTCAAAGCCTCACTGGGAGACTTACCGTTCCCACTTTTGGCCGACCCAGAGCGAACCGTGGGGAAACAATTCAACGTCCCACTCCACCTGGGCCAATTCCCCGCAAAGTCATCCTTCCTCATCGGCCCGGACAACACGATTCGCTACGTCTACGATTGGTTGTTCCGTCCACGGCGCCATGTCGCCCGAATCCTGGCTGATATTTCGGTCGTCAGGGGGGACGATTGAATGTGGGACGAGTTGCTGCTTGAGGCCGGTTTGAATGAGCGAGAAGTTCGCTCCATCATGATCCTCGGTTCCCGCCCCAAAATGAAAGCCTCTGAGCTCGCCAAGGAGTTGAACACCACCCGGTTGGATGCCTACAACAGCCTGTCTCGCCTTCAGGAGATGGGCATCGTCACGGCCACAGCTGACCGACCGATGCTCTTTTCCAGCCTTCGTATCAACGAGGCAATGGAACACATCATTCAATCACGAAAACAACAACTTGACCGTCTTGTGGATGGGTTTGATGAACTCTCCAAAGGCATCACAGAAACCGACGCCTCCTACGAGAAACAGCGCAGGGACATCGACGACCCTCGTTTCGCCGTCCTCAAAGAGCGCACCCACATTTACAATCGGCTCCAGAAGATGGCCAACGAAGCCGAAGAACGCTTGATCCTCCTGCTCGGCCAGTTTGGCATCCTTCACCTCTGCCGAAGCCCGGATGCCCTGGAAGCCGTCAACACCGCCGCCGTTCGTGGCGTGGTGGTCCAAATCATCACGCACTTGGACGGACGCACCTTGCGCTTCTTTGAACAACTGGACAAGAGCATCGACGTTCGACACTCGGACGAACTTGATTCGTTGGGCTTCGTTCAAGACCAATCGGAAGTCATTCAATACCTCAACATCGAAGACAACCCGGTCGGCCGTGGAAAGGAAGACGCTGCCCTCATCATCGAATCCGGTCCGTTTACGCAAGCTCACCTCCACCTGATCGATGCCATCTGGGAAGGAGCCGTTCCGCTGGCGACCGCCCGTGCTCGATTCACTGAAAACCAAATCAACGACCCGCTACGATTGACCATTGGCGAAGGTTCCTTCCTCAAGAACGTCTCCGTTGCGCTTGGATTTGACGGACAACTCCCCGAAGAAGACACGCCGTTTGACCCGGAGGCGTTCTTCGCCGCAGGGCACGAAGTCAACGAAGCACGGATGCGTCTCACCGAGGGGAAACTCTCAAACCTCAAAGTTCTGGGAATTGACATCGGTCGAATGCTGCGCCAAATCGGCAACCGAGTGGGCCAAGAAATCGCCTTCTCGCTTCGTTCTATAGAAAATGACATCGAGTTCCTCGACGAGATGATGGACTGGTGGGAACATGCAGGCCTCGGCATGCTCCAGTACGATGTTGACCCGCAATTCCATGTTGTTGTTGGCTTGAACCATCCTCCAGTGAATGACCCTGACGCCCTCCCCATGTGGGAAATGGATGACGGTATCATCGAAGGGGCGCTCTCAACACGGTTTGCCAAAGAAGTCAACGTGGTCATTCAACGCGTCGAAGGAAGCGGTGACAAAGACGACTTGTGGAGATACCTCATCCACCGACATGAACTGAACACCATCGAACTTGTTGACTGAGCGGGTGACGACATGAAACTCGTGACGTTCCTTCGGTTCTTCCGACAACTGAAGGGCAAGAAACCCGTGAACATTGACGCGATTCAATCGATGGGGCTCCTGGCGGTTAAACTGGGTCAAATTTTTGCTTTGCGCCCGGATTTGATTGAGCCCCAACGGTGCATTGAGTTGCAGCGCCTCTACAGCCGAGCAGCCACCATTCCCCAGGAAGATTCTGAGCAACTCCTGAACCGCTTTGCTCCATCCGGATTTCGAGACCACTTCCAGAGCATAGAGCCAACACCCTTCGCCGCAGCCAGTATCGGTCAAATCCATCGAGCCGTCCTGAAGGACGGCACCAAGGTCGTGGTGAAGATCATCAAAGCCGACTTTGAAGCTTCCTTCCGAAGAGATGTACGTCGGATGAAGCGTTGGATTCGCATGGGTCTTTTCTTCAATCCAAGACTTCGCAAAGTTGGCAATCCAATTGGACTCTTGGCCCACATTGAAGACTACACGCTGCGAGAGCTTAACTTACTGAATGAAATTGAAGGACGCAATCAACTCATCGCAAAGTCCGAAGCCATCGAAATGCACTTCCCCATGCCCAAACTCAAATTCCCTAAAATGTGGGAGGACCTTTCAAATCAACATGTTCTCGTGATGGAAGAAATAACGCACCCCACCTTGGAAGAGCACCTCGAAAACGGCACCTTCACCTGGCCCGATATGCTGGAACTGTTTCGAATTCACGGAGCGTTCATGTTTGGCCTTGGAACCTTCCACGGGGACCTCCACCCTGGAAACGCCATGATGGACGCCGACGGGAACTTCCACTTCATCGACACCGGAGCCATCTGCAATGCGCCCGAACACGTTCGCAACGCCTTGTTTGGTTTCTTCTATTTCCTCGCCAAGGGTGAACTGAAGAACGCCTTTGATGCCATGCTCACGATGGCGGCTGTGCAACCCGAAGGCAAAACCCTCCAAACCTATTACGACTCCATGAACGAACTCTACGAAGGCTTTGTCGGCACTTCGGTGAGCGAAGTTTCCCTGACGGAGCAGATGATGAAGACCGTCAAAGCGGCCGTTCTCGCAGGGTGCGCCTTCGGTGAAGAGGCCTTTCCAATCATTCGCTCGCTCATGTACATGGACGGGATGGTGCTCAAGGGCCACCCGGAAGTCGATTTGATCAGTTCAATGGGTCCGTACCTCGATGAATTCTCGGTTTTGATCGACCCCCACAGCATCATAAAATCCAAAAAATGAGATGTTATTTTTTGGGAATTTTTTAGGACAAAAACCGCCCTTTATATGCTCAATGAACGACGAGGTTTCATGGCAGGAAGCGCGCGTCCAACAGTAGCAATCATCGGTGCCGGCCCGGGCGGTCTCGCCTCGGCTCTCTTGCTCGCCAAGTCCGGTGTTGATGTCACGGTGTTCGAGCGTTCATCGGCGGTCGGAGGACGAAACAAGGTCTTTGACCGAGACGGGTTCAAATTTGACCTTGGCCCCACCTTTTTCCACTACCCGGAAGTCATTGAAGACATCTTCAAGGCCATTGGCATGGACGCTCACGAGGAGTTGAATCTCCACCGACTCGACATGAACTATCGCCTTATTTTCGGCCAAGGTGGCCAACTGGATTGCACCAGCGACCTTGACGAAATGACCGAGCGTATTCGTGGCCTGTCAGGCGACAGCAACGCCAACGCCTTCCGTCGCTACGTGGTTGACAACCGACTCAAACTGGAGAAATCAAAGGCCTGCCTCCAGGAGCCATGGTACGGGGCAACCGACCTTCTCTCCAAGCGAGCCATGCGAGTCGCCACTGTGCTTCGCCCCCAACGTTCGGTTGCTGGCGACCTGATGAAACTCTTCGACGATGACCGACTCATGCTCGCCATGTCCTTCCAAACGAAGTACCTCGGCATGTCGCCCTTCAACTGCCCCAGCCTTTTCACCATGCTCGCTTTCCTCGAATACGAATACGGTATCTTCCACCCCATGGGTGGATTGGGAAGCGTCAGTGAGCGCATGGCCTCCATTGCCAGGGACTTGGGCGTCAACTTCCGCATGAACGAAGCCGTCGAGTCCGTGATCATGGACGGCAAGACCATCAAGGGCGTGCGCACCTCGCAAGGGGAATTCCACGCCGACAAGGTGGTCATGAACGCTGATTTCGCCAACGGCATGACGCAATTGTTCCCCGACAAGGTTCGCAAGAAGTGGAGCAACAAGAAAATTGACAAGAAAAAGTACTCGTGTTCAACGTTCATGATGTATTTGGGCATCGACAAAGTCTACGAAGACCTCCCCCACCACCAAATCTACGCTTCTGCCAACTACGAACAAAACCTCGAGGACATTGAGAAGAATCACAAATTGACTTGGGACGACCCGTCGGTCTATGTTCAGAACGCTTGTGTCGTTGACCCGAGCTTGGCTCCCGAAGGCTGCTCAACCGTTTACGCACTCGTCCCCGTGTCCCATATTCACGAAAACATTGACTGGGACAAGGAAAAAGACGCCTACCGGGACCGCATTCTTGACCAAATTGAAACCAAACTTGGCTACGAGAACCTCCGCGACCACATCGTGACCGAGATGGTCATCACACCCGATGACTGGGGCGACCACTGTTATCGTGGTGCCGTGTTCAACCTCGCTCACGGCCTTGACCAAATGCTATGGCGCCGACCGAAGAACCAGTTCGATGAGATCAACAACCTCTACCTCGTCGGCGGCGGCACCCACCCCGGGAGCGGATTGCCCGTGATTTACGAGTCGGCTCGCATCAGCAGCAAACTCCTCCTTGACAGCCTCGGCATCATCCCCGATTGGAACGGCGTCGACACCTGGTTTGAGAGTCGTAAGCGTTCCAAGAAAGGTCGAGCGGCTCTTAACAAAACCTCAAAAGAACCGTCCAGCGGAACACCCACATCTGCATGAGGGTTCACGATGGGACAGCACACTCTTGAGCAGGCGTATGCGTATTGCGAAACGGTGTGTCGAAACGCCTCGACCACGTTCTATTCCTCCTTCAGCGCCCTTCAACCCGACAAACGCAGGGCGGTGCACGCCGTCTATGCCCTGTGCCGCTGGGTGGACGACATCGTTGACGGCGACGAAGAACCCACCATTCTCGAAACCCTCGAGTTGCGTCAAGCCACCGATGAGCGTCAACGCATCGTGGACGACATCCACGCAGGCACCTCGCCTTCGCTCACGCCCGACGAGCACCGACGACGCATGATGGCTCTTGTTGACATCCGTCTCAAACTGCATCAAGCAAGCGAACAAAGCATCTCCCAGAGCGACCATCCCATTTTCATCGCCCTGCAGGATGTTTTTCAGCGATACCCCATCAAACTCAACGACTTTGAAACCGTCATCGAAGGAATGGAGGACGATTTGTACCCCGTAGCCAATCAAACGTGGGATGAATTGCGCTCATATTGCTACAAAGTCGCCTCTGCTGTTGGCCTCATTCTGATTGAAATCTATGGCTATGAAGACCGTGCTGCCCGCCTGCACGCCATCGACCTCGGCATCCAAATGCAACTCATCAACGTCCTGCGAGACATCAACGAAGACATGGAACGCGGACGAGTCTACCTTCCACTGGACATCCTTGACTCTCACAACATCACCACCGAAATGTTGCGTTCAGGAAACGTGGCCAACACGCTGGCATGGAAAGGCTTCATGGTGGAATACCTCGAAGTGATCAAGCGTCATCAATCCTCAGCCAATCAGCTGTTCGGCTACCTCGACGGCCGAGCCAGGGTACAACCCGAGATCATGGCGGATGCGTACACCTCCATTCTCAGCGAAATTGTCCGCCGTTCGGGCGATGTGTTTTCCCACCCCGTGCGCCTGTCAAAGGTGCGCAAAGTCATGTTGGGCGTACGCTTGAGTTTGCGTAAACTCCGAGCCCGCATCTTCGCATGAAGCCACATCATTCCATGATGGGCGTCATCAAACCGAAGTCCTCGTAGAGACTTGGCCCCGCGGCCAAGTAATACACCGCACCGCGACCGTCTCTGGAATTTTCAGCCGTGGCGTTTTCGTTGGTTGCACATTCTCCCGTGCAGCCGTCGGCAAAGGCGACATAAACACGACCTTCTCGGTCAATGTGCAAATCGTTGAAGTCAAGCAGGTTTCGGTTGGAGCCGCCGATATCACGGCAGTCCCCTGAGTTCAAGCAAATCGAGCCCCGTTGAACCGGGTCATCGGTGACTCGATAGGTGTGGAAGATGGGCTCAGGGTCCAGAGCGTTGAGGCTGTAGGTGATGTAAAGATGGTAGCTGGCGTTGTTGGGAGCGTAGTGTGCGTTCCCGTCCCACGGGTTGCCGTCAATGTCGGACTGATTGAGCATCTCACCGTTTTCGCTGCCGAGGTAGGTGATGGCGATTCGTCCCGGGTCCCCCGCATCGGTTTGAGGAAACACCGATGAAATGACGCCGGCCGGAGAAATGCGGATGCTCTCCTGCTCCCATGTTTCACCTGAGTCGGTTGAGCGAGACATGTAAACGCCTTCATCAGCGCCCGTCCAGACGTGATAGGCGTTTGAGGCGGTGTCAGCGGATACCTCCGAATTCTTTCGGGGATTTGGCGTGTTAACGTCCTCGCCCATGGTGCGCTCAAACCATGAGAAACCGTTGTCTTTGGAGACGATGACGGTTGGCGTAGCAACACGAGGCGTGACGTAAACCGTCCCGTCCGGCGCCGTCGAAATGGCACCGTGCAAACCCCCGTTGGTGGTCGCCAAACCGATGATTTGGCCACCGGTCTCAAAGGTAGCACCGCCATCGAAACTGGTGAAGCAGAAGATACCGGCCAACTTGTTGTAGCAATAATACACGGCGGTTTCGTAGAAACTACCCGTGAATTGGCCCAGCGCCCCGTAGCCGCTGTCGGTCCACGGGCCACTGGCGAGTTTGATGTGGTCGTTGAGAGGGGTTGTACCCGAATCGTGGGGGTTGCCCAACCATGTCTCGCCATCGTCGTCACTCCAGCAAATCCAGGAGGTTTCCAGGCCGATCATTTGGACGCCGAACACACGGTCCGTGATGGGGTCAACCCAACCGTACGGGTCGCTGGTGGTGGGGGAACACATGACGGGGTCTTGGGTTTCCTCCCATGCGGCACCGCCGTCACACGAGCGCATCACTTTCTCCATGGCGATGAAGAAAATGCAACCGCTGGAGGTGATGCCGATGCTGGGCTCTTTGCCCGTTTCACCAACGTCGCTGAACTGGAAGGTCATCTCCACCGGGGGCATGTCGACCGGTTCTCCATAGCGGTCGGTGACAAAGATTCGGGGGGAGACCTGTTCTTCTTCGACCGTTGGAGGAGTCACGGTTTCTTCACCGAAACATCCTGAGAGCGAGAGGGTGATGACCATCAAAGAGAGGAAGAGTGCGCGCCCTTGCATGATGCGGCGACCCTTCACCCACTAATGACCTTACGCTCACCGCATCTTCACGCTTCGTACAGCGAGTTGTAGATGGCTTCGTAGGCTTCGGCATTGTGCTCGTAAGTGAACCGGTCCAGCACCCGCTGTCGCCCTTTCTGCATCTGTGAGGTGCGTTCTTGAGGGTGGTCAAGGCAGTGGTTGACGGCCCGCGCCAAATCTTCGTGGTCGCCGCAGGCAAACAATCCACCCACTTCCTCGTCAATCATTTCCGTCAAGGGAGCTTGGTCGACCGTGACCACCGGCGTCCCGCTCGCCAAAGCCTCAAGCGGAATCAAGCCTTGTCCTTCGTAATAGGAGGGGTAAATCACGAGGTCAGCCGACCGGAAATGGAGGGCGAGTTGCTCGAAACTCATCCCGGGTTGAATGTGAACAGCGTGGGCGATGCCCAGACGCTTGGCCTGTTTCATCAACGTCTTTCGCATGTGCCCGCGACCGATGATGACCAATCGAGCACCCGGGTGTTGCTTGAGAATGGAGGGCATGGAACGCAAAAGGGTTCGATGACCTTTCCGAGCCACGAGACGCCCGACGGCCAGGAGAAGTGGGGTTTTCGTGTCCGGCTGCCCCGTCAAGGCGGCTTCATCTGCGGCATCGTAGGACTTGCGAAGCGCTTCGTAGGCGAGTTGTTCCTCCTCGTGGTCGTGGTTCATGGGCCGGAACACCTTGTGGTCAACACCGTAGAGCACGGTTTCACAGACCCAATCCTCTGGCGGTTGATACCATTGCTCAAACTCTCTCCGTGTCGACTCGGAAATGGCCACGGAGACACTGGAATGTTCCACGCCTGCTTGCTCGTATTTCGCATAATAGCCTCCGGTCAGAAGAATGGCCAGGTCGTTCGGGTTCTTCCACGTCGCCGCTTCGTTATGACGGGCGGCCAATTTCATTCCCTCACGCTCTCCAATCCAACTGCCGTTGAGGGCTGAGACCACCGGGGCGATGTGCTCTTCCACCCAGAGGTATTCTTTGGCGGTCCAACTGACCAAGGGCAGAAGGGTGTGGACCACGTCCACCGGTTTGACCTGATGAAGACGGCGGAGTTCGGTCAGGGCGTGCTTCCCGTAGGAGCGAGTGAAGGCCATCGGCGCCTTGAGCCAAGGCACCTGCAACACGCTGACACCGGGTTGTTGCGGCGTGGGCTGTTGATGGGTGCGCGTGATGACGGTAACGTCATGCCCTCGCTGAGCGAGATGACCTGCCAAATGGTAGACCACCGAGCCAATACCGCCCCAACGAGGAGGATACTCGCCCGAGACCATGGCGATGTGCATGCAAACAACCACACGGAACCTGCATTTGAATGTCATTGAAACCGGTGAGGCGATATGCACGCTTCCAGCCAAACCTTTGAAGGTCAATCCTCGGGTGGGGACATCATGGGCGATGTGCTTCCGGTGTCCGTCACCGTGATTTTGCCAACCCGAAACGAAGAGGAAGCCTTAGGCCCAACCATTGACGCCATCCCCCGTGGATGGTGCGAGGACCTCGAAATCATGATCGTTGACGGCAACTCCTCCGACCGGACTCGAGAAATCGCTCTGGAAAAGGACATTCGTGTTCACTTGGAGCCCCGCAAGGGCTACGGCCGAGCCTATCGAACGGGCTTTGATGTGGCCAAAAACGACATCATCGTCACGATGGATGCGGATTGCACTTACCCCGCTGAACTGGTTCCTGAATTGGTCAAGCGCCTCCTTGACGACGACTTGGACTTCATCACCTGCGACCGACTCTCTCTCGCAGAAGACGGTTCGATGTCTGGCCTGCACGGCTTTGGGAACTGGGTGCTTTCGTTCACGGCTCGCATGCTGTTCTGGTACGGCATCAAAGACTCCCAAACCGGAATGTGGGTGTTCAGAAAATCCATCTTTGAAAACGAGAAAATGCGACCCACCAACGACGGTATGCCGTTGAGTGAAGAGGTCAAAATCCTCGCTCGCCGCCACCTTGGCAAAAAGAAGGCCATTGAAATCTCCGTCCCCTACCGCCCTCGTGTCGGTGAAGCAGAAATTCATACTTGGGGCGACGGGTGGAAGAACCTAAAATTCCTCTTCCTTCGTCGATTTGGCCTCCACCGAACGCGAACCGAGTGGGGTGGATTGGAAACCAATCCTGATTCGACCAAGAACAACCTCCCCGAACAAGCGTGAGGGAATCCCTCATGGAATTCTGGCACAACCGTTGGGTTACCGAACAAATCGGTTGGCATCGTTCAGAGGTCAACGAGATGTTGGTCAAGCACTGGTCATGCCTCAATCTTGCTCCAGACGCAGAAGTGCTCGTACCGTTGTGTGGGAAGTCTCTCGATATGGTATGGCTCGCCGAACAAGGCCACAAGGTGGTTGGTCTCGAGTTGGTTGAGCGGGCCGTTGAGTCGTTCTTTCTTGAACGCAACATGCAACCTGAAAAAGTAACTAAAGGCCAACATGTGCGGTACAAAAGCCCCCCGTTTACCGTGATGCAAGGCGATTTATTTGCGCTCAAGACGAACACGTTCCGGGCCGATGCGTGGTACGATAGGGCAGCGATGATCGCTCTCCCTGATGCTTCGCGAGCAGCCTACGTTGACCAACTTCGTCAGCAAACCAAAGCCGGTGCGGTTGGATTGCTCATCACGTATGCCTACCCTCAACACGAAATGGACGGGCCACCGTTCGCTCTTCACGACGACGATGTCCGACGGTTTTACGCCGAAGGATTTGACCTTGAACAACTTGAACAGGTCGAACTTGAAGATGAACGGGGACGGGGCCTCTCAAGCATCACGTTGAGCGTGTTCAAAATCACTCGAACTTGAGTGCTCTTTGAGAAACTGGCTTGCTGGTCAATCAAGGTCGAGGTCCAACTCGAGTTCTTCTTGAACTTCTTGCGTGCCATCCATGGCGTTTCCTTCAACAGAAGGCACGTCTTTGGGACCGTTTTCAGAAGCAGCACTTGGGGCTCTGAAGGCGTCCCATGAAGTCAACAATTCAAGTTCCTCGTTGGCTCGACGACGTCGGGAAACGAGGTAGGCCACAAAGCCAGCAAGACTGACGAAACCCAAAGCGGAGGTCGCCAGGAGGAGGCCACGGGCATCGCTTTCCGGGGCTTCAACAATGAGGTTTCTCGACATGAAGTCAATGTTGGCGCTCTCGCCGACACCGTCCTTTGCAGTGATTTTCAGCAGGGGTCGGCCCGTGGTTTCGGGTCGCCATTCAATGAGGCCTTCCCAGACGCCATCGCCATCATCATCGCTCAGGTTGGCTTCCCATTCTTGGAGACCAAAGGTGATTTTCACTCGGACATCGTCCGTCGTACCGTCAGGGTCGCTGAGCCCAACCCGGACCGTCAGCCTGTTGACTTCATCTTGAGTGAAGGTCTCTGAGCTGAGCACCAAGGAATTCCTGTCAAGGGAGGGAAGACTGGACTGGATGGTGATGTTGACGTGCTGTTCTACCGAATTCCCTCGGGCATCTTCGACGTAGAGTGAAAGGTGGTATTCACCAGGCAACAATCCCGTCAACTCCTCCATGGACCGTGTAGAGAGGACTTCGGGTTCGCTCAACTCGTCGCTCCAGCGCCGCCACTCCCTGACCGTGAGGTCGTTGTCAGCGTCGTAGGAGGCTTCCTCGAGCAACACCGCACCGCCGGGCTCGATGGATTGCCGGTTTTCTGGCGAAATCATCACGAGAACGGGACCGGATTCAACGACGGTCAGCGAGAAGGTCTCGTCTCGTGTTGCCCCGGTGGTGTCGGTCAACGTGGCCGTCATGATATGCTCACCTGCGCCTAAGGAGAAGGCATGCTGTCCCTCCGGGTCAACGTCCACCAGAAGCGGTTCACTTTCTTCGGATGAACGCAGTGTGATGGTGAAGTTGTCCCCGTCGTAATCCACGCTTTCAGAGGCATCAAACATGAACGTCGTGGATGAAGGGTGGACCGTACCCGCCTGCGGACTGACCAACCCGAGCACGGGTGCTGACTCGGTCACGGTGACCGTCATCGAGACTTCTACGGGGTCGTGAATACCGTCATCGACACTCAGCGTGATGAGGTGATTGCCGGCCGTCAAGCGTTCTTCGAACAGGAGCCAATCCTCGCCTTCAGGCGTCAACCGGCCGTCAAGATTGCTCGTCCAAGTGACCACGAGGAATTCCGAACCGGTGGCCGGCTCGAACGGCGCACAAATCCATGTCCCGTCGGTGGGGAACGTGGAACAGGATGCATCGTAATCGCCCGAACCGTTGGCCGAGAAGGAAATCAATTCTGAACTGTCGAACGTTTGGGCCAGCGGTGAAGCGATGATCGCCACCGGCTCGGCGTTGTCAACCGTGAGCAGAAGAGAGGTGGATTTGCTCTGGTTGGCGTGTTCGGCACGATCGTCGGTGACCTCCATCGTGATGGTGTGAACGCCACGAGAGAGGTAACCTTCCCAAACCAAGCCGTCGGTGGAAAGCACACCGTCGAGCGAGGAGGTGAACATCACGCTGAGCGCGTCACCTTCGGGATCAACCGTGGTCGAACCGTCAAGGGTCACCATGGCCGCACTGCTGTCGTCGGAGCGGTCAACGGTGAAGATGGGGTCGGGAATTTCGTTGTACAGCATCACAGGGACGGTGTACGATGCGTTGTTGCCTACGGCATCAAAAGCGAGCACGGTCAATGTAGCGGAGGTTGGAGGCTCTTCAGTGGTGTAGTCAAAGGTGTACGTGAGTTCATTTGGACACACCCACTGGTTATCCCAACCCGCACCCTCCCCGTTGAAATCAATGACGCATGCGAAATCGTCACCTTCGGGGTCGTAGGTTCCGGTGGTGTTGATGGTGAGGGTGCCCGTTTGCGGCATGATAAGTTCGCTCCATGGGTTGAGAGAAGGTTCGAAATCAACCGCCAACACCGGTGCGAAATTGACCAGTTCAATCGTCCGAGTTTCTGCAACGCAATGGCCGAAGTCGCAGACCTGCAGGGTGATTTCGTGAATGCCGTCTGAGAGTTGGCAGTACGGCGGCACCTGTGTAAAGGGTTCGCCGTTGGCGAGGAACGGGGCCCCGTTCGAGGGGTGGTCATTGCCGTGGAAAACACCGGCACAATTCGCAACGATGTCGTCATCCAGTGAACTGCGCCACTTGAAATCCATGCTGTCGTTGTCGAGGTCCCATGTATCGCTGGCGTTGAAGAACACCTCGGCCCCCGACGGGAAGACGGCCCCGTCCTCAGGAGTTGACCAGAAAATGAACGGCGCTTGGTTCGCCAAAGGTAGGTGGCAATAGACGACGCGGTCTTGGTCAAGGGTGGTGGAGGTTGAGTTGGAGACGCCAAAGTACCCACAATCGATGTTGGCGACGTTGTACGAACTGCCGCCGGTGGACGTCCATCGTTGACCGATGAAATCAGGAAGGAACAACTGCCCGATCATGCTTGCAGGATCGGTAAGGGCCGGTTCAAAAGCGTCGTACGTGACGTTCACATAAGCAGCAGGAATACCGTTCGAGAAGTTGTTCACAACCCAGACCGTCAAGTCCCAAGCAACATCAATCTGGGCGCCGGAAGCGATCACGGCCGATGCATAAGCAACATCGACAGGTCGGTGCAAGTGCAGCGTCGAGGAAGCGTCGAGGTCCAACATGGTCGGATTCCCTGACGCTCCACGGTCATCGGTTAACACCGACCAGTTCACTTGGCTGTTCGTGAAGGTGATCCCACCCGTGCAGTCGGTTGAGATACGGTTGCTGTGGCCTCCGAGCGAAGCGTGACCGTCGAACACCGCACAGTCGGTTCCCGAAAAGACAGAATTGTTGAGAGAGGAAGCGAACTGACCGTTGTTGTCGCCTCGCCAGTCCAAGCCGGTGTGATTGCCCGCCATCGTGAGGCCGTCCAAATGCACGGCCGCACGGTGAAGTTTGACGGCAGGTTGACTCGGGCTTTCGGCTTCAACATGGAGGTTCGTGATGTGAATACGCCCACTGGCTCCTGCAGGCATGGCGTCGCCGTTGTCAATCTCCAGAGCTGGTAGATTCAGCGCATTATCTTCAAGTTGCACGTTCTCAAGCCAAAGGTCCACGGAATTGACGGCGAGAATGCCGTGCCCCGTTGAACCCGCAACGGTGCACGACCAACATCGGACATCACCGGATGAAGACTCAACGTCGTTGGATTCTTCGTAGTACAATCCGGCTTGTTCCTCAGCGCTGGCTGTGGTGGAGGCTCCGTTGTTTTCGGCGGTCAAATTCCAGAAATCAATGCGTCGTGCATCGAGCACATGAGCGCCAGAATAGCCGTTGTCCGAAAGGTGCATGCCTTCGATGGCAACGGTGGCACGGTCGACGATGATGCCCTGTTTGGTGTTGTTGTGAAGGAACCAGTCGCTGCCTTGCATGGCACCTCCGGAGGTGGAATGAACGCCAGGGCCAACCGAACCAGAGACTTCCAAACCCTCGAAGGTCGGGGCAAAGAACGACGAACGTATGGACACACCAGCCTCGTGTTGACCTTGCCCGGGGTCGCCGGAATCGCGAACCGTCAAATTACGGAAGGTGGTGGTGGAATCCACGAAATAAAGGCGGACACCCACGGTGGTCGAATCTTCGATGAGCGTGTCGTCAAACCACGCCCCGGTCGCATTCACCTCAAGGGCTGCATAACCGATGTTGGGTGTTTTTGAATCCGGCCCTCCTGTTCCGGAGATGGTCAAATTGGTGAAATCCGCCGTTTCGTAATTGGTGTAATTCGTGTGGTTGTTTTTGTCCACATACACCCCTCTGTACATTGAATCGCTGATGTGAGCATGCCGCACCACGGCGTGGGTGTAACCGCCATCGTCAATGTGGCGGACCACCATCCCGGTATCGGATTTGGTGATGCTGATGTTGGTCAGCAGCGGTTGACTGTCCTCCACCCAAATACCGGCGACCATGGCCCAAGAAGAGCCGGTGCAGTTGTCGATGGTGATGCCTTGAATCAGTCCCCCTGAGCCACCCCAGATGTTCACGGCCCGCGTCAAAATATCTGAAAACACGGCCCGTTGAACGATGGGCGTCGAGCCCGCACCGATGGAGAGTCCCAAACCGTAGCGCCAGTCGCCTTGGAAGCCAAGGTCCCGACCTGCACGGTCAACGTAAAGATCGGTGATGCGCGGGGCGGCGCTGTTGAACATGTCAACGGCGACGCGGTCAGGATTGACCACGGTCAGATTTTCAATGACGGGATTGGACCCGTAAATGGTGATGCCATAGATGGCGTCCTCGATCGTTAAGTTTTGAATCAATGAACCGCGCCCCGAAGAAGAGGTGTTGAACTGGATGCCTTCGTGGTCACCCAAACCAGCGGCTTCGAAGATGACCGGGCAAGATTGCGTACCAAGAACCGTCAAGCGGCCGTCCACGATGATACGCTCATTGGAAGGCAGTCGGACCACCGTACAGGGTTGAATGATGACTTCATCCGCCACGCCGATGGTGTAGGTTCCCGACAGGGTCTGGGTTCCTGACCACGTGGTTTGCGCCCGACCTTCAGCCAATTGCGGGGACGTCGTTGTGTCATCGAGCGGTGCTGCGGGACCTGCAGGAGCAAGGTGCAACATCATGGGAAGAAGGAACAAAAGCACGAGGCTGAAAGCAAGACCTCTCCCCGAAGAATTGTGCTCCATAGCCTCAAGGGATACGCTGTCCCTCTTCAAAGGTCGCCTGTTCTGTGAATTCTCTGACGGGAGGAATCCCTAAGTCCCGATTTCCAATCCAAGAAACCATGCCCGAAGCGTTTGTGCTGTTCAAAACCGAACCAACCCACGAGCGCGAAGTCTACCTCTCGTTGACAGAACACGAGGACGTCGCTGAAGTACACGCCCTCTACGGTGAATTTGATTTGCTGGTTCGAATCAGTTCGCCAACCTCAAAGGAACTCTCCAAACTGCTGATGCAATCGTTCAGGAAGATCGAAGGCGTCAAAGAAACACAGACCTTGATTGCGGTGGAGGCCTGAACATGGCGATTGGCTTTGTATTGATGACGACCTTACCGGGAGAAGAAGACAGCGTCCGTCAAGCCCTCAGCAAGGTGGATTTGGTCACCGACCACTGGATGTTATTCGGCGAATACGACCTGATTGCTCGCGTGCAAGCGGACGAAGAATACGCCCTGACCCGTTGCATCGTTGAGGAAATTCGTCAACTTCCGGGTATCAAAGATACGAAGACACTCATCGGCGCAGAATTGTGATTTCACAAGACACGGTGCAGGCGCTCGGTCACGGCCCGAGCGGCGTTGGTGCAACCCGCCTGCCTGAAACATCGAGCAGCTTCTCGAAGCGCTGCGGCGGAGGCTGAGGGGTCCAGGTGGCCTTTGAGGTACCACCATCTGGCGGCGTAACGGTGACCGGGTGAACCCGCTTCAGCCCAAACGCTCGGGTTCGGCAAAGAAGCGTGAACGGAACGGGCGGATTCATGGCCTTGCCCCACCAAATGCTCGGCAAACGTGAGACCGACAACGGCGGCATGAAACGGGGTTGTTTGAGCACCAGCGGCCCGTTCATAGGCTTCGTGGTGAGCGTCATGCGTCTCTTTTCCAAAGGCAAGACTCGCCTTGAATTTGGCATGGAGGACAATGGGGTCGTGCATGTGACTCAGGGCTTCAAGACCTTCGACCAGGGCCAGAACTCGGGCTTCATCTCCCTGTAACAAGGCGACTGTAAGTTGAATGAGGGTGATGCTGACGGTGATGCTTCCCCTGGTGTTGAGGTCGTCGGGCAGTCGCACTTGGTTGAGCAGGGATTGCACCTTATGTTCATCCACGGCAGAGGTTTGGTCAAACACACGGTCTTCAATCCGTTGCACGGCTGCACGCAAAAGCCAGCGCACACCTTCAAGGTCGGAAACAGCGCTGAGTTGGGCTTGCAACAAACGCTCTGCTTCCTCTTCATCGCCTTCAATACGGGCCAATTCGTAGGCCAGTTCGGCCCGTAGGGAATCCGACTGGACCCCTGCCAAATGGTGGCGAGCACGTTCCGCCTCCTGACGATGAACGGCGATCCTTCCGGCCCAATAATGCAGGTTCTCTTGGTCGGGCCGTTGAACCGTCGCTCGGTCAAAAATCACGGCCATTGCACCGCTCTGCTCCAGCATCAACGCATCAAAGCGCTCGACCATCTCCTCCACGAATCGGTCATCGTCCAGAGCCATGGTGTGGTAGAGGTGGAGCACCGCGTACGCCGGTTCGTCGAGATGATTGGCCCAGTGGTCGGCGGCCGCCTGGTGCAACTTCGTCAATCGGTTTTCATCGAGCATGGTGCGTCGAACGTTCCGAATGAGATGCTGGATTTCCAGTGAAACATCCTCTTCAGTCCACCTCAACAAGGCTCGCTCGTCAAGTTCATCGATGGAGGAAGCACCTGGCACCATCGCTGCGGGAAGCGGACGTGGAAACAACACCATGCCGTCCAAGGCTTCGAGCGCACCCTCATCCAACCCGTCAAGCATGGTCTGCTCAACGAAGGCTTGGATGTCCTCTCCAGCCTCTGGCAACCGGTCACCTTCTCGGTAGAGATTCAGGGCCATGGGGTGGCCATCCAGTGCTTTGGCCACTTCCAAGCGAAGGGCTTCATCCAAGTGGTCACCCAAAACCTCCTTTGCATCGTGAGGAGAAAGTGTGCCGAGTTTGAGCAACGGCCAATCAAACCCTTCGGGAAGCGGCAGGCGACCGGCAAGCACAACGGTATGCTCCTTGGCATGAAGGCCATGAAGCAGATGTTGAACGGCCTTGAGGTGTCGTGGTTCCACCAAGTGGAGGTCGTCAACAACGAGGACTTGTTTTCCACTTTGGCCGATGTGTTCGATCATGGCCTCGGGGTCAACGGGGAGCGGCGTGGTCTCGGGGAACCAAGCTTGCATCAAAGCATAGGCATCGCTCAACGGGTCCATGGTGGCCCATCGAACAAGATGCTGGGTGGACTGCGCAGCCCAGGCCTTCAACAGCGTGGTTTTTCCGACGCCGGAAAGGCCACCGACCACCGCACGACGTTCTTCAAGCAACAACTGAATCAAGGTCTCCAGTTCTCGCTCACGGCCAATGATGCTGAACTTCGATGCGTCGTTGCTGGTCAACTCCGAAGTTGAAAGGGTGTCTTCCGAAGGGTGTTCAGCCAACCAACCACGCCCTTTTTCGGTGATGTGATAGACTTGCCGTCGCCGAGAGCCACCTCCCAAAACATGGGCAACCCGTACCACGATGAAGCCCTCATCGAGCAGCACGTTGAGCGGTTGATTGAGACCCGAACGCACCACGCCCATGGCCTCCGAAAGACCGGGCAAGGAAACCGACCGAGGCACGTCCCAAGCGTTGGAAAGCGCATCGGGAAAGGTCCCGAGATAGCGCAGCAACTTCTCTTGAGAACGGCTCAACATGGGAACGACAAAACAGGCTCGTGCGTCTCCTTCATCAAACATCCCCACCCTTGTTTAGGCTGCATGCAGGGTTGCCCTTTTGAGTTAGGGCAGGTGTGGGAGGACCATGCCCGTGGACTTGGCTTCGGCTGACCTTCCACATGAGCCGGGCGTCTATTTGTTCAAAACGAAACAGGGCAGGGTGCTCTATGTTGGCAAAGCGACGCGCCTGAACGAGCGCATACGGTCATACTTTGCATCCAATCCTGACCGCCATATGATTCCTGAACTCGTCGCTCGGGCAGACGATATCGAATGCATCGTGACCCAAACGCCGCAAGCCGCTTTGGTCCTTGAGCGCCAGTTGATTCGGGAACACATGCCGAGGTTCAATTCGATGTTGAAGGACGACAAGTCCTTCCCGTACCTCGCCATGACCAACGATGAATTTCCACGAATCATGTACACGAGGCGCCCACCAAAAACCGCCCAGCAATGGGGGCCGTTTCCCAACGCTGGTGCAGCAAAACAGGTGATGCAATTGCTTCGACGCCAGTTCGGCATACGAGACTGCAAGGAATTGCTTCCTCAGGGTTGTCTCTCAATGCACATCGGTCTTTGCGCCGGACCGTGCATTGACGGTACCGGCTACGACGACCGTGTGAAAGCCGTGCGGCGCATCTTGAACGGTGACGCTGCACCGTTGCTCGAAGAACTCGTGACCCAAATGGATGCGGCCTCGCAGGCTCAAGCCTTCGAAGAAGCGGCTCAGCACCGCGACATGATTCGTGCGGTGCGAGCGACTACGGGTCAACACATCGTCTCAAGTAAGGTCTATCGCGACTGCGATGCCATCGGCATCACGTCCGAAGGCGACCTCGCCGCTATCGTGGTCTTGCACGCTGACGAAGGCATCGTCCAGGGCCAAGAAGCGTGGCCTGCCGTGCACCGGGGCGACATCGGCGAAACCGTGTCGATGTTCATCTCCGAGCACTATGCTCATCGGACACCACCTCGCTTGCTTCTCTCTCCCGTTCCCATCTTTGACGGTCTCCAGTCCTGGCTGAATGAGCGGCGGGGCTCCTTGGTAGAAGTTCGCATACCGCAACGCGGTGATTTGGAAAACCTCGCCACCCTGGCTCGGCAAAACGCTGAGATTCAACTTCAACGAATGGCAGCAAAATCCAGCGGCTCTCTCGAACAACGGGCGGCCGATGAAGGTGCGAAAACCCTCGGTATGCAACAGCTTGACCACATCGTCTGTTTTGACATGGCGCAGTTGCAAGGGGACGAACGCGTCGGAGCCAGCGTCGTCATGCGCAAAGGGCGCCCGGCCAAAAAAGAGTACAGAAAATACATCGTCAAGGGTGAGGCGCTCGATGATCTTCGAATGATGAAGGAAGTGGTGGTCCGTTGGGCGAAACGCCAGGAAGAATGGCCGGACCTGTTGCTCATCGACGGTGGTGAGACGCACCTCAGCACGATTCACCAAGCCCTCGAAGAACACGGTTGGGCCGACCGCTTTCCCCTCGCTGCGCTCGCCAAGCGAGAAGAAACCATCTTCCGAAACGGAATGGAGCCCCTGGTGCTCGACCGCTCAGGACGGGTGCTGGTTCACGCTCGAGACGAGGCGCATCGTTTCGTCAACACCTTCCATCGCAAACGACGAAGTCGAAGTCGGCTCGCCGATCCGCTTGAGGGCGTTGAGGGCTTAGGCGCAAAAAAACTCCAAACGCTGTTGCGCCATTTCGGTGGACGAAAAGGCATCGAGCACGCAACGGCTTCCGAACTTGAGACCGTCCCTGGCATCGGACCTGCGCTGGCCGAGCGAATTTACGAAGCCCTGCGCTAACGGGACAACTCGTCGATGTTGGCCATGTCCTCGATGCTCTCGCCGTGCCGGAGGGCCGGACTCGAGAAGCCGGCCAAGTCGGCGAATTCATGATCGCCAAGTTGAGCTTTGTTCACCGCCGCTTGCCGGTTGGCCAAGGCGTTCTTTTTCCGCTTCTTCTTCGCTCGTCGTCGCCGAATGTACATCACCAGCAACACCAGGACAATGGTGGGATAGACCCAGAATTGAATCAGGAAGTAAACCCAACCAATTTGAATCCGGAACGTCAAGTCGTCTGAAAATTCTCCCGGAGGGACGATGTAAGTGATGGTTTGGCGACCACCGTCCTCGGTGATGATGACGTTGCCAGCCGAAGAGGAAACGTCCACAACATGAATGCCTCGAGGCAGGGTGAAGGTGATCGGCCCGGAGTAAGCAGCCCCGTCAATGGGTGATTCCCAAACGCCACCGCCGACTTCACTCGTATCGAATTCGGTGGGAAGTTCGGTGTTGATGAGGCCGGTGGAGATGGTGACCGTTTCTTCATTCGTGGGCGGGTAGGTGACGCCATCTGAACCGAAAACAGAGCCTCTCAAGCCTTGTGTGAACACATCCGCAACCATTTGCATCGGGCGGTGGAAGACGGATTGGATGCCGCTGGTGACAATACTCACTTTGAGATCTTCAGGGGCCGTTTCGCTCAATTCACCCCAACCGGTCCCCGAACCGATGGTAAACTCAACTTCAGGGATGGAAATTGAAAGGGTGATCGGTTCGTCATCACTCACAACTTCATCCGGAGCCTCGATGCCCGAGATTGAGGTGCGGATTTCAAAGGCTGAAAGGTCGACTTCTCCAAAGGGGTTGCTTTCGTTTTCTGCGAGGAGAGCCCCGCCACCGTGAATGGCGTCGGTGATGACCTCACCCAAGCGTTTTGCGAGGTCTTTCATGCCCTGCCGAGTGGCTTCCAATTCAAGGTCGTCGTCGCAGTCATTGAAGTAATCTGAAGCATCTGCAGGTTCGCACCAAGGGAGTCCCACGCTTGTTCCGAGGGGGTTCTCCATTCGGCTTGAGAGGTCGATGATGAGACGGAGTAAATCCGAGGGCAGAGCCTCCATCTGGCCGCAGGCCTCAATGTCATCGCCCTCGACGCAACGCTGACCTTCAACGAAGCCAATGCGGTAGATGCTCAAATCCGCTTCGAGCGCCATGGACACGCTGAAAGAAGCGCTCCATTCGTTGAAATTCACCTTGGAAAGGTCAAACTTAACATCCGACTCGACACAGGTGCTTTGATTGGCAAAACAGAGGACGCGCCCGTCTTCATTGGTGATTTCATGCTCCCAATCGTAGGGGTCAATACCCGTCAATGAGAGGTTCAGCGAGCCCGACTCATCGACCGTTTTGGTCAAAGTGATGCTGGAGGTCCCGTCCACGGTGGTCACCCAATTGGGCAAGATGATCTCCACGGTCAAATCAGCAGGCGGCAAGCCACTCAAATCAATGGCGTTGAGGAAGGATTCCCCAATGAGCGCTTCTATAGAAAAACCAGCGTTCATGAGGCGCTCGAGGTCGCTGCTTTGGACGTTCTCGAGGAAGTCAATTCCCTCTGAATGGTTCTTTTCGTCCATTTGAGCGATGATGATGTCGATGAATCGCATAGAAAACGGCTGACTGGTCGTTTGGAGGTAGATGGGGTAGGTCTCGTCCATCGCGTTTGGCCCTTGCAAACAATAGTGGAGCACCTGACCGGCAGCGACGGGTTCACTGCATCCCGCAGTATGGCTGTAGTTCAACCCGCCTACGCTATCGTAAATTCCCGTTCCATCGGCAACGGAAACCCATTGCAAGTCACTCATGGTGATGTCGCCAACGCCCGCAATGGTGTTGCCAAGCCCCTCAACGATTTCACCAACAGGAAACTGATTGGTGAACTGGGTCAAATCCACGATATCGTTGTGGTACGCCAGTCGAATACCGTCGGAGGTGATGACCGGAATGGAGGCGGAAGAAGAGACATCGAACATGTTGATGCCCCAATTGTTGAGGGTCTCGGTGTCGAGGTAGGACAGCCCCGCTGCGAAATCAATGGTTGCCGCGTACTCATCTGACAAGTCAAGAACGAGGTTGAGGTCCACGGCCTTGGTTCCCGGTTCAATGTACACGGTGGGCGTTTCCGAGGAATTCCGATGCGCGAGCTCCAGGTCAACCTTCTGAACCAAATCCGAATCGCCCTCCACTGCGTTGAGATGGTCTAACGTCCATTTTGCCGCGTTGTAGTTGGGCGTGCCTGCCCGAAACACCAGGCTGCCGTTTGCGTCGACGTCTTTCACGGTGGAGTAGGCCGAGGGATTGATGACGAAATCGGCCTTGTGGCCTGGCTTGGTCGTCAAATCAAAACTGGTGTTGATTTCAGCCCCCATCGTGAGCAGGCCACGGTAGGTCCGCTCCAAATCGAGATTCTCCGAACCCACCAGGTTGAAGTTGCTGGCCAAGAGGTCAACCGAGGCGGTGGCTTGGAAACAGAGGGGCGGCTCAAACACGTTGTTCTCAGTTGCACCCTCGGCTTGTGAATCCCCGGCAGGGTCAGAGGAACAGGTGGTGGTTAGGCCGCTGCTGGTAAAGGAATTCACGTAAGCAGTCGAGAGGCTCGTCACCGTACCAAAACCAGATTCAAGAGCATCCTCGATGGCCTGATGGACTTCGGTTTGCAATTTTTGCCCGACCGTGGTCGCCCCGTCTGAGGTGTCAAAATAATGGCGAATGAGGTCTGCGGGTGCACCGTCGTTGGCGTCCAGATCATCTCCGTTCGGGTCTTCCAGCGTATCCCCGACGACCGTCCCTGAACCAAACCCAAGCGAGTCACGCTCAAACTCACGCACAGCCCAATTCAATTCCAACTCAATGGAGGAGGTCGAAATGAGGTTGAATTCGTACGTACCCTCCACCCAATCCTGTTGTTGAGGGGTCATGTCGTCGGCGTGGTCGTAGGTGTCACAGCCGGTCCCGTCGCCCAAGCAGGCATCCATCCCGCTTGCGCTGACGATCGGCGCAAGAAGTTGAAGCGTGAACAAGGACACCAACAGCAACGACAGTCCATGGCGAGATGCCTGCTTCCTTGGATGTTGGGAGGTCATGGTTCAGGGCTAAGGTCGGGAACTTGAAAGCAGTTACCCTCCTGCCCTCGCCATGGAGACCACCGATTTGACGATGTTTCTCGTCGTGAAATCAGAGCACGGTGAACACGTTCACGGACTTCTCAAAAACGAAGGTTGGCTTGAGGCGGAGGTTGAAACCCGACGGAGCGATGACGGCACCGTTGGCTTTCCATTGGCCTCGCTGTGTCCTGTTGAAGGGGTCATCAATTGGTTAAACTCCACATCGTCCCTCAAGGGCGTTGTTGAGATGCACCAAGGTGTGCGTCGCCCGACGGTTGACCCGCATCGTCGACTCCACAAGGCGATTCAAACTTGGCTGGATGAAAACGGACTCGCTCTTGAGGCCATCACGTTGGCACCTGCCAAATGGGAGAAACTCGGAGACTTGGCCCTCTTGCCTCGCCAAGTCTCCACGACAGAGGCGTGGAAGACGGCCCGGAGTCATGAACATGCTGAGAGCTTATGGGGGGTGATGGCGGCTGCCCTGAACGTCCGTGCCATTGGGGTTCAAGCCCCCATCGCTGACGATACGTTTCGCTCATCGCAGGTCGAAATGCTCCTCGGTTCGTCTGAGGTTTGTTTTACCGACCACGGCATGACCTACACCTTCGACGCCGCCAAGGTGATGTTCTCTTCGGGCAACATCACGGAACGACGACGAATAGGCCACCTCGACATGAGCGGCGAGGTGGTGGTGGACGCTTACGCGGGGGTGGGCTACTACACCTTCCCGATGCTCGTGCATGCTGGTGCGGCTCACGTGCACGCTTGCGAAATCAATCCAGCATCGCTGGCTGGATTGAAGGCCGGTGCGGAAGCCAACGGGATTCGCCATCAGATGACCGTACACGAAGGCGACAACACCGTTTCACTTGCTTCGCTTCAAGGTATTGCTGACCGTTGTCACCTTGGGTTGTTACCTTCGAGTGAAGCCGTTTGGGAGGCCTCGTTGTTGGCCCTCAAACCGACAGGTGGAATCCTCCATATTCACATGAACGTCGAAGAGGAAAACATCGATGATTGGGTCAAGGACACCGTCGTTCGTTTTGAACAGATGAGCCATAACCATCAGCGTGGATTCAAGGCTGAAGTGATTCATCTTGAGCGAGTGAAGTGGTTTGCACCACGGGTTCGCCATGTGGTCCTGGACCTCAGCCTTCGTCCTTGACCTCGGTGGAGGGGTCAACCAATTCCGCCACCATCACCATCTCGGCTTGGAGGACGGTTGATTCCTCATCGTTTCGCACCAGAGGATTGTTGGTCTGCTGGCTGTAAACAGCGTAGGTGATGCCAACACCGATCAACACCACCAAGAGGGGGACGCCCACGATGAGAACGGCGTCTTGAAGCCAAGTGTTGTCACTTTGGGCCATGGAAACCGGGTTGCGGATGGTTCCGTCGGGGTCGGCCACACCGATCATCTCCATGGAAACAATTCGGACTTCGATAAGGGGACGCCCACCGGAGGCAAGTGGATTGTCAAGGTCGGTACCCGTGGGTTCATCGCTCGTTGGTACGTCCGCAATGGCCCGAATATGTGTCATGCCGTGGCGGACGATACCAAAGGTGGCATAACCTTCGTCGTCTCGATTCTCGGGGTCAAGTCCGTGCGCTTCGGTTTCGGCGATGTACCACTGCGAATCGGCAGAATCCGGGTCAGCACTTCGCGCCATACCGATGGCGCCGTCCACATGGGACAGGTTCTCATTGTGCTCAAGCGGTATGGTTTCGCCCGTTCCGCCGCTTCCACAGGAAGGGCTGGTGGTCGGGTAGACGCCGATGGTCTTGCAGGTGGGGTCACCTGATTGCGTCACGAAGTCGTTGATGACTCGGTGGAAAAATACCCCGTCGTACAGGGCGGATTCAACATGAGCGATCATGTTGTCCGTGGTGATGGGAGCCCACTGCTCAAAGAGTTCGATGATCACGGTCCCTTCCACACGGTCGGCGGTCCAACCGGATTGGTAAGACACGTTCATTGAGATGACGGCGTTACCAGTGTAGGACGACATCATGGGTGAATCCTCGGTGGCTGGACGGTCCGTCCACTCCGCCGGGTCAAGGCCGACGCTGCGCCACATGGGCTCCTCATCATCGGCGGCGACGAACATCGACGACGTCAGCGGCAGCAAAAGCAGCACCAACACCATGGATGCGGCCTGATGCTGACGAACCATGCTCCGGGATGGACACCACCCCCATGAAAACACCGGCGACGAAGATTGAAACAACATCAATACCAAAAAGGAGGACGAAGAAGTGTGGTCCATGGACGACAATTCGACCTCCATGCCCGACCTGACGCTTGGCTACGGCTTCTTTCTCTTTGCGTGGGGTATCGTTGCTGGCTTGCTTTCAACATCCGATTCCCCGACCCGCTTCATCCCGTGTTTGCCCGGCGTGGCGTTGGTGGTCAGCGGTTGGCTTGCTAAAAGCAACCCTGAGCGACGAAAGCTCTGGATGCACGTCGCCGTTGTCGTTGGTTTGATCACTGCGCTATTGGGCACCCGATTTTTCATGGTCGCAAGCGAAGGAATTAACCTCGCCAGCGGGTCCATGCTCATGCTTTTGCTCACCGGTTCAGCCTACACCGGCCTGTGCGTTCGCTCCTTTATCCAAGCCCGGAAGGCAAGCGAGTGAAGCGTCATCCTCATGACGGGGGGGGTCGTCGTCGGCCTATGGCCGAGGAATCCACGATTCTGGAGGTTGAGCTCAAGTCCACGGACAGCCGGGCTCAGCGTCAACTGAACGCTTCGGCCGGAGCGACCGTCGCCTTCTCCATCGTTTTTCTTATGATGGCCATGTATTTCGGGCCGTCGGTCAGTCAGGACGTTGGGGATACCATCGATTACGAAACAGAATGGTGGAAAACGCCGCTTCATCTTCGCCACACCATGGATTTGCCGATGGATACCCTCCGCGGTCAACTCCCAGAAAACGGGTCTTACGACGTCCTCCCGTTCGAGGAACACTTCGTTGAAGTGGAACTCCCCGCCAGCGAACAAGACGCCGGATTCCCGGGACCCGCCTTGATGCACGTTGCGCTTTGGCTCCCCGATGTTCCCGAGGGAACGAAAATTCCCGTGATCATGACCATTCATCCGTACTATGACTTCGGTGGCGAAGGCGTGGCTGGAGATGACTCCTCGCCCAACACGGTCCCTGACGGCGGGGTCGGCAAGTGGGTCTACGACACCTTTGTTCCTCACGGTTATGCACTGGCGCAAGCCTCAACCTTCGGCACCGGCCAGTCAACCCACTGTCAAGACGTCAAGGGACTTGGAGAACAGACCGGTATCCAAGGCGTGGTTGACTGGTTGGGGGAGCAAGAATGGTCCAACGGAAACGTGGGCTTGATGGGCAAATCCTATGCCGGCACGACCAACTGGGAAGCCGCTCAACAACCCTCGCCTTACCTCAAGACCATCGTTCCCATCTCGGGCTCGATTGGCGTCCAAGAAATGTTCTATAGAAACGGCTCTTCAGAGAGCAGGGCCATGCTCTACGACGCCCTTTACGAAGGCGCAACCACCGACGCCACCACCGACGATATGCGGATGTGCACCGACGACGTCATCGGTCCGCTCAACCCGTTCTCCACTTGGGCCGGTGCCGAAGTTGGAGGCGCAGAATGGAACGATTACTGGGACGAACGTCGCCACTTGCCCGATGTGCTTGCCAATTACCAGGGCAGCGTCTACCTCGTTTGGGGCATGCAAGACTGGAACGTTGACCCCTACCACGCTTTCCCGACCTACCAACTCATGCGGGACGCTGGCATCAATGCTCGAGCCATCGCCGGGCAATGGGCCCACAATTATCCCGACCAACCCGACAGACACAGCGAAATGGGAAGCGGCTACGGTGCAGAAGCCTATCCCAACATGAGCCGCATGGACTGGGCCGTGGAACTCTACGGATGGTTCGACTACTATCTGAAGGACATCGGCGAGGAGCCCGAACCGATGGTGCAGATACAAACCCATAACGGAAAGTGGCACGTTGAGGAAACCTGGCCACCCGAAGACATGGAATGGTGGCCAATAACACTCGACGGCGCCGAGGGCTCCGGCGGCACGGTGAACACGAACAACCAGCGAAGCTTCACGCTGCCCCCCTTGGAAGAAGACATCCACATCTCGGGCATGCCGACCCTCCACCTCTCGGTCAACACCTTGGCCTGTCAAGGCGGTCAAGTCTTCGCCACCATGTACGCCGACGGCCTTCGAGTGGGCCATGCCACCATGGACGTCCGCTATCGAGACGGTGGCTACGAGGCCAAAACGGCCCTGCCGTTTTCCGCTTACACCATGCTCATGGAGTTCAACCCGATGGATGTGGACCTTGACGCCGGAGCGGTGATCGAAGTCGTGATGACCGAAACCGGTGAAGATTACCTGCCAAGCCCCTGTGCGGTGGTTGGCATGAACGTGAACATTGACGCCTCCTCCACCCTAAGCCTGCCCCTCATCGACCGGCCTGTCGACGACGACCGGTGGTTCCTTGCCCCACCTTGGTGGGAACAGCAATCGATTCCATCCTGAGGCCAAACCATGCGCGTGCTGGCCTTTGAGGACCATTACGACATCGAAGCCATCCTCACGGCGGGTGGAGTGAACACGGACAACCTCATCTTTGAACAGCGATGGAATTCAATGGACGCTCTGGAACACATCCGAGACTTTGCGCCCGAGGTCCTGCTGCTTGACCACTACATGCCTCCGTTGAGCGGTTTTCAGGTGCTTGAGATGCTTTTGAATTCGGACATCAAGCGACCGCTTACCGTCATCGCGATGTCAAGTGCCGCAGATAAAAACGACGACATGGTTGGGCTCGGAGCCGACCGAGGCGTGGTCAAGTTTGACCTGGCTGAACTCGATGTTTGGCCAAAACAATCCTCTGCCTGAAGGGAAAACGGCCTAATGCGAGCACTTTGAGGAAGGCCCATGGAGGATGTTATGATGCCCGAAGAGCAGGATAAGACGCTCGTATCCTTGCTGTGTGCGTTGACGATTACCGCCCTATCGGTGGCCTTCTTCTTCGTGGTTGGCGTCAACGACATGATCAGTGAAGCAGGGCGTTCTTTCCAAACCTCATCGCTGCCCATGGTGTTCATCGGCGTGTTTCGCTACGCTTGTGCCTACCTTGCTTTCCACACCATCGTGTTCTGGATGATTCGAAACCCCGAGCCCGGCCGAATGTTCGTATTCCATCACGAAACGAGTGAAGAGGCCTTAATTCGGACCGAAGGATTTGAGCGAATCGGCACCTTTAGCAGCTGGACGCTGATGGTGTTCGGGCTTGCTTTTTTCGTCGCAGGTACGGCGACGTGGATGGCCGTCTTCAACGTCGATGTGCCGCCGATGCTCCACACGCTGACGGTCGTGTTGATGCCCATAGCCTACGGTGCTGCGTTCATCACCGCCACCGTCGTTCGCTACGTTATCATCCCCTATGAAATCTCAATGGAACGACCGTTTGGTACGTTCTTCAAAAACTATGAAATGGTCATGCACAACTACACCGTCATCTTTCTCGCATTGGACCTGTTCTTGGTTCAAGCACAACTCGAGTGGCAATTCGGCATTTTTCCGATTTACTTTGGCATCGCCTATGTTTTGTTTTCCTATGCCTACGCTCGGGCACCTCGAGGGTACTACATCTACTCCTTCCTTGACCCCCGCATCAAGATGGCCCCCGTGTACTTGCTGGCGCTGCTGTTCGCTTGCTGCCTGTTCTACATCGGGCTATGGGGGATGAGCATGCTCATCCACTGGAATGCGTTGCTTGGGGGCATGGCTTTGGCGTTCTGGGTCAGTCGAATCGTGTTGTTCCGCCGACAGGTGAAGGACAACCCCTATGCGTTTCAATCCTCATCGTAAGGCTGCCACTCGGTTTGACCCTCTTCGCGATACCACCAGTAGCCGTCCTCGTCCTCGAACCATTCAACACCGTCTTCGTCAATGGAATAATTGCCATCGTATTCCTCTTCGGGTTCTTCTTCCTCTTCTTCAGGCTGAGCCGCCGGGTTCGCCATGCCGGTTTCTTCGGCAATGCGGCGCTTGGCATCATCAACGTCCTCTTCAGCACCGCCAAAGACTCGGTTTGAGGTTCGGATTTCGGCTTCGTGGTCGCCTTGTCGAATGGCGTTATCCGATTCTTGGTAGAATTCATCGGTCATGCGCTCTCGAAATTCTTCAAACTCTTCTCGGCCAAAGCTGCCCGTGAATTCATCGCCCTTGGCTCTCATCAAATCGTCAAGGTTGGCTCGCTTCTCCCGCTTGAGTTCAGGGGCGTTGGGGACCTCGCCATCGTAGAAGGCGTCTTCTTCGGAGCCAAGTTTACCGAACACTCGACCTTCCGGGTCGGCCTCTTCAATGGCTTCAATGATGAGATCGTGCTCTTCTTCGTCGATGTTTTCCTCTTCGTATGCATCGCCGGCTTGGTCGACCATGGCTTCGAGTTGGTTGGCGAGTTCTTCCTCGTCCTCATCGTACTGATCGACGAGCTTGTCAATCTGCTTGAGCAGGCGTTCGTAAGGCGTTCCGGTGATGGCCCCGAGGAACCGCCCAAACCCGCTCTTCTTCTTCGCCATGATGGTGCACTTGGGCCACACTTCTTCAAAGATTGGCCTTCGCGGGTCTTTTGATGGTCGGGCCTATGGCGAATCATGGTGGAGGCGTGGCTGGAGGACCTCATGACCTCCTACAACCGTGATTCACACGCGCAGCGAGCCGGTTATCTCGCTCAAGTCCACATGCCTGGGGAAGTGTTCCAGTCCCTTGTGTGGTGGGCCCTTCAGGCCCTTCCCGACGAAATCTTGGTCGGCATCGACATCGACGCTGAACGACCCCACCGTAAGGAGGTTGAAACGTACTTTGAGGGCGAAGAGGTGCACTCCAACCTCTTTCAGGGACAGGGCTACCTCATCAAAGAGGCCCACATTGTCAACCGAGGTGATTCCTACTCCGTCCATCATCTCCCCGAAGACTGGACCGACGACATGTTCTCGGCAGACCGTGGCTCGCGTGCCGGTCGCTTCACGCATTGGCTCCACACGCATCCCAATGCCCCAGCGATTCCCAGCGGCCCTGATGCCGATGCGGCCCAAGAGACGAGCGGCATCGACATGATCCTCGGCCTACGTTTCTCGCCCGAGGGGCCGCTGCCGTGGTTTGACGACGTGGAGGGGACACGACGCACACTCAAATCCAGCGAGGAAAAGAAGCCCAGAAAACGCTCCTTTTTCGCACGCCACGCCCTTCCCGTCCTCGGTCGAGCGCCCAGCGGCCACGCCATTCACGAAATCCAGCTCATCGGTTTCCACAAGTCGGGCGTGGGCGTGAACATCGTCTTCGTTGACGAAGAAGGCTATCCCTTTGGATGGGACCGTGCGACGGCTCAACTGGTGGCTTGAACCGCCACCAGAGCGGCATGAAGACTTTCAAGGCGGTCGGGGTTGACACCGAGGTCGCTCTGCCCAAGTCGGGAAGCGGAATACAAGGCGATGGCGGTGTCGTCGCCCTGCGGAACGAAATGAACCACCACATCGTCGGGGAAGCGCCAAAACGGCGTGATGGCGACGCGATGGGAGAAATGTTCGCCGCCCTCTTCAACGTCTTCGAAAGACCCTCGCAGGTCGTTTTCGTCCGACCAGGCCATCCAAGCGTCCCACACGTCACTGACGTTCGCCTCAATCACCGTGACCAAGGTTGCCTCCATACGCACGACTTCGTTGGGGGAGAGGAAAGCGCAGTTCATCGTTTGCTCGGGACACGACGGCATCGTCGTGTGCTCGGGGTTTGGGGCGCCGAGGACGATCCAGCCTTGAACCATGACCCAAGGGAGGAGGAGAAACAGGAGGGCGATGAACACCGCTCGCTTCTTACCGGCCGCCTCCATGGTGGCGAGTGGAGGTTCTGCTTCTTGAGGATGCATCCCCCAACCTTAGAGGGTCATGGGGCCCCCAGCAGGCATTTCTTCCAGCATGGTGATGGCGTCACCGCGCAGGCTTGGACCGATGTTGAAGGTGCCAAAAATGCCCTTGTCCGCAAGGTTGTGCGAGAGCGAGAACCAGGTGCGACCGTAGGTGTCCACACGGATATCGAGGAAGTCGCCGAGGCCACCGCATCGGTTGTAGCCGCAATCCGGTTCGGTGTCGATGGGGTCGCCAACGCCGTTGAGTTGGACGGTCGTCAGCAGCGGCGTCTCGTTGAAGGCGTCCGTCGTGTACGTCAAGTAAGCGTTCCAAACCTCGCCCTCACCGGCCGTTTCCCCGACATAGCCGAAGGCCACGGTGCCCGCATCACCCGCGACCACGACCGGGAAGCCGGTGCCGGAGAGGTTGATGGGCGGGGCGATCATCGTGGCGTTTGACCACGTTTCACCTTGGTCACGAGAATACGACCAGTAGGGTTTGTTGTCAAGACCGTTCCACATGGCGTGGACGTTGCCTTCAGAATCCACCTCAACCTGTGCTTCTTCAGCGTTCCACGTATCGGCGGTTCCGGTGATTTCGGTGGGCAAGGGATGCTCGGTCCATGAGATGCCGGCGTTGGTGGTGCGGAACACGGAGTAGCCTTCACCGGTGCAGCCCTTGTTGCCCCGGTAGAAGTTGCCGTCCACGCTGCCCACCAAGTGGGCTGAAAGGCCTCCAGAGGAGCAGGTGACCGGTGCGCCCGAGGTTTCAGGACCCCATGTGGCGCCACCGTCTTGGCTGGACGAGCACAGCGGGTGCGGGGCGTTGCCGTTGATGCAAAACATCCACGTCGTTGGGTAAGCGAGGGCCGGCATGTTGCTGCTGGCGATGGTTTGGTGGTCTTGGACCGAGTAAATCTGGGTGGCGACGCTCGGGCCGTTCCACGAAGCACCGTCGTCGTCCGACCATTCCACGGTCATGCCGAGCAAGGCATGCATGTCGAACTTCATGATGCGGCTGGTCCACTGGTCGATGTAGATGTAGGGGTCGTTGGAATTGGCGATGGGCAGGAGAGGGTCGTAGACGTTCTCACAGGAGTAGTCCACCGCACCGGTCATGCCGATGAGGTCGCATGCCACCACGGCGGTGGAGCCGGAAGGACCGTTGCCGTAGGAGGACATGAACAGGGTGTCGCTTTCGGTGATGCCCATGGTGGGCTCAAAGGTCGACATGCCGATGCTGTAGTACGAGCCTTCGGCCAAATAAGGTGCGTTGCGTCCACTGAACTCGAAGGTGTCGTCACCCCAGGCATTGACGGCGTCCGGGAAGTGGTACCATGTCAACATCGGGCGCTCAAAATCCCATACCGTGGGTTGAGATTCGGGCTTGACCGCCTTGGATTCTCCAAAACATCCAGAGAGGGAAACGGAAACCATCAGCAGGGCCAACAGGATGGCGCGCTTGGGTTTCATGTCCGGACCCATACCCTCGTGGGGTTAAGCCTTGTTGCTCGTTTTGGATGCGGTTTTGTTTCAGTTCGCAGGCACGCCTTCACGCGTCCAACCCCGATGTTCGTAGTAGGCCGCCATGCACGCCGCTTCGTCTTCATCATCCACAAAGGAGACCATGCCGGCCGCCACGCCGCTGGGAATGGGTTCCCTGCGAAGTCGCCACGAGAGGAGGTCTTCCTCGGCCGCCGATTTGCCCTGACGTTTCCAGTGCTCCACGTTCCACTGGCGAGCTTGGTCCCACTGCACCTTGGCCCGTTCCATCAGGTCGCCCCAGGTACAATCCTCGCCTGTCGTCGCTTTCCAGGCCTGCACCATCACGTCGTCGGAGGTGGCTCCTTTGGCGAAGGCACAGAGGATCATGGAATCCCGAATGACGATGCCGTGCTGACTCTCAACGAGTTCTTCCATCAAATCAACGGCCGAACGGTTGGGTAAACCGGTGGGCTCTTTGTAGCCCGCTCGCATGTGAGAGGCCCCGACATTGGCCGTCATGTAGGCCATGGCGTTGCCCCGCTTGCCTCGTGGGTCCCACGCTGGTAAATCCAATCCCTTGCAGTGGGCCGTCAATCGGGTGGTTGGATGGCCAGTCAGCGCTTCGATGTGTTCGCTGGCCGCCACGGCACCCGCCGTCAGCGTCCCGAACAATGTCCCGTCCCCGGGTGTGGCGTGGGCGAGCAAGTGAAGGGCCAGAGGCGGCAATTCGGGAATGCCAAACGCCCAGGGAACGGGGTCGCCTTGGGCGTAATGGCCAAAGGCAAAGGGGGCCTCAAAATGGTCCGACCAGCCTTCAGGTAGCCAACCGCGTTGGGCGGTTTCGCACATGAACGAAAGAGCGGCTCCACCGGAGATGGTGTCGATACCGAGACGGTTGGCTGCGTCGTTGCCGTCCATCACGTCGAGGCTTGAACCAATACCGAGGTTGGCACCCATCATCGCCAGCGTCTCGTATTCGGGTCGGTCCACACGGTTCACGTGCACGGGGCGCCCTCGCATCTTCACGCCGTCCACGGTGGGGCGGTCGGCCGCTTCGCAGGCGATGGGACAGGGCGCACAACAACCCGACTGCTTGGCATCGGGCAGCGATTCATGCCAGTGTTCACCGGAGAGTTCGTGCGTGTCCATGGCGGACACGACGGTGACGGGTTTCGCTCCATCCGCCACAGCATCAGGTGTTTGTCCGCCCGGACCGCCGCTCACTTTGAGCGCTGAAAGGTCGGGGATTTGAGCGTCGGTGGACGAGTAGTTCGCCGTGGGCATGCGACCGTTTTCTGCGGCATAGAGCGGGCCACGGCTGGTGCCAAAAGCGTAGAACGGGTCGCCGTATTTGCGCCGATTCCCCATTTCCTTACGCTGTTCCTTGATGGCGTCGGCGAGTGAGAAATCTTCGGCGTAGCGCATGCCGGCGGCCGCTTCCTTGCTGGCCTTGACCGTGAACGCCTTGAGTCGCTTGAAGCCAAAGGAAGCCCCTGTGCCGCCACGTCCGGCAGCACGGCGCCCGGCCGTCAGCGGCGAAGCGATGCGAATCCCGTTTTCGCCGGCGGGGCCGATGGAGAGGCATTCACCAAGGCCGTCAAGCGTCTGTTCCACCTGCCAGGTGGTCATCCCCACCAGTTCGTCGGCGGGATGGAGGGTGGCGGAGGCGTCGTTGATCTCGAGGCGAACCCATGTCTCGCTGGCACCGGTGATGAACAGGCCGTCCCACCCCGCTTTTCGCAGGTCGTGGCCGATGTTGCCGCCGATGTAGGTGTCGATGTAGCACTCGGTGAGCGGTGAACGGGTCACGACGACTGCGCGCCCTGAAGAGCCGACTTTGGAGCCCTGGTAGGGGCCGGTCATGAAGAGCAAGGGCGTGGTCGGATGCGAGGCCGTGTCCATGCGTCCGGTGATGGGGTGCTGGTTGGCGGTCGCTGCCTCGTAGTCGGTCGTGTCCCACTCGACGAGGAGTTTGGTGGCGAGGGCTTTGCCGCCCATGTGTTGCAGGCACCACTCGTGGGGAATGTCTCGGGACTCGCAGGTTCCAGCGGTCAAATCGACCCAGAGCACCCGCCCGGGGAAGCCGTTGAAACGCCACGGGTGGGTCATGACGGGGGGTTTACGAGGACCACGAAAAAGGCACCGCAGCCTCAGAGGGCGTCTTTGCGCTGCCAGCCGGTCTCGGTGCGCTCGTAGACGATGGGCACGCCCGTGGGGACTTCGAGGCTGAGGACCTCTTCCTCCGTAAGCCCGTCCAGAT
>JASLVM010000020.1 GCA_030741355.1 Candidatus Poseidonia sp.
ACATCGTTGTGGAGGCGGCGCTCTCGTCGTCGCAACGACTCATATTCACGATTTCGTTCCAATAAGCGGCGCTTTAATTCCTCGATTTGCTCCACCAGATAATCATGCTCTGCCGAGACCGAGCGCGGCCCTTGCATGACCCGTTCCAACTGTTCTTCCAATTCGGCCAGCCGTCGGTCCCGCGCATCGAGGAGACCGCGCAATCGGTCGGCGATATCACGCAGGCGTTGACGTTCTTCTTCGAGGGCTTCTGCAGCGGCTTTCTCAACATCGAGTTGACGTTGTCGTTCGTCCACTTGTTGCTTCAACAATCGGACCTCGTCGGCCGTGACCGAGGTTAGTCCAGCGTCTGCAGCCTTCTCGAGGGCCTCCACCATCTGTGAGATTCGCCCTTCCATTTCACCGATGACCTCGTCTTGTTCCGTGGTCAAGGTGCGAAGTTGCTCAAGTTCACCTTCCATCGAAGAACGCTCTTGTTGTGAGAGGGAGGATTGTTGTGAAGCCAATTCATCACGAGCATCGCCAAGCAAACGCTCGAGGTGGATGATTTGCGCCTCGTTTTCCTTCAGGGTTTGCTCGGCCTCGGCAAGACGAGCCACCTCTGGAGCGATGTTGTCTTGACGTTCTGCCAAATCGAGTTCGACGACGCGTAGACGTTGCTTAACAGCAACCAATTCATCGTTTCTTTTGCCCAACTCGTTCCATGCGACCAGCACTTCCTCAACGAGTTGTTCAACAGGGTAGCCCTTGAGCATCCCTTCAAGCGCTGCTTGCTCATCGTTTGAGGATGAACCAACACGTCGGATACCACCGGGTGACGAACTCTCTACAGCCATACGGCAACGCATCGCAGATTTACCACACTTGAACCTTCCCAAGGTCAAGCGGCCAGAAAGCGGGTATTTGCTACCCTTCTTTGGAAGCCGTCTCAGTTGATGGAGGTGTACATGTCATCAGGCATTTCGCTGGCGAGTTTGAGTGCACCAGAAGCCACGGAGTTGATGGGGTCTTCAACGCACCAAACACGAACATCACCGATGTCAGAGATTTCACTGGCCAATCGGTCAGCGATGCCTTCGATCAAAGAACCTCCACCGGAGAGGATGATGTTGTTGCGCAGAATTTGTTGGTATTCTGGGTCGGCCCCGGCGACGTTGCGCTTGATGGCGTTTCCGATCTTTGGGATGATGAGTTCACAGGCGTCCAAAATCAAATCGCCGATGTCAACGACCTGTCGCTTTCCGTCAACGGACAATTCAACGGTCACTTCGTGTGATTCGCCGCCGACATAGGAGGAAGCTTCCTTCCACTTTCGAACCATGTCTTTGGTGACCTGGGCGCCGGTGTACTTCTTCTTGATGAGTTCCATCAATTGAAGGTCCAACCAGTCGCCGGCTTCGGTGATGGTCACTTGGTCTTCGTCGGTCGGGAACGTTCCGTAAACACGTGCGATGTCGGTGGTGCCTGCGCCGATATCAACGACGATGGAACCAGCGATTTCCTCGATGCCGTAAGCGGTGGCAAAGGGCTCGGTCACGACCATGATGGCGTTGACTTGTCCTCGAAGGGTAGCCACAAGGTTTGACTTGTCGGTAAAGGAGACGTGGCTTGGTGAGCAAATGACGCCGAGCACTTCGTCGAATTCCTCGGGGTCCACGGTTTCAAGGAGGTGCGAAACAAAGGCCTTGGCAGCCGCCAAGTTGGCCTCGTCGTCTTGGGTGACGCCGGCCGCCATGGGGCGGTAGAGGTTGCAAGCGAGCTTGTTCTTCAGAGCGTCTTCTCCAAAGAGCACGTCTCGTCCGAGGAAGTTTCGGGCCACGGGGTCTTTTGGTCGGCCAACAACCGTTTCGATGGTGTGCAGTTTACCAGCGCTCGAGGCGATGGTCGATTGGTAGGTTCCTAGGTCAATTCCAACATACAGGCGGTCGCTCATTTTTCTTCACCTTCCCACGTGGGATGGTTAACCGAGCATGGCACTGAACTTCAAGGTTCACCTTGTCCCGGCGTGGCGATAAGTCACCTCCTCGATAAAAAAATAAGGTTGCGTGCAACGATTTCCGAAAGGAAAACATCGATTCAACCGCCTTGACAGGTTGGCCATACAAAACGAGAGGATAACCAAACTTCACGGGGCTTCGTCTTCGCCGAGATTACCCACCATCACGGCGGGCGGGGGGTTCTTTTCTTCAACAAGAGGCTCTTCCATCGACCACCATGCTTTTTGTTCAATCGATACGGGCTTGTGTGCCGTTGGGTCGACCCTGTTTTTGAAGACGTAAGCGACGAGAAAAAGAGCACCGAAACAGAACCCGCCGCAAAACAAGGTGCTGACACTATCGTCGTCTGAAAACAAGGCGTTGTTCGGATAATCGTCCTCTTCATCAGGGACGCCGTCTCCATCACTGTCAATCCAAAACATTCCGTCGTAGGGGAGATCGTCTTCAACATCAGCCCATCCATCGCCATCACTGTCAAGACAACCAATGTAATCGCCGCTTGAGGCGAAACCTTGTTCGTTTGGACATTGGTCAACGAGGGTTGCAGATACCTCTTCGAACCCCGGGTCCGCATACCCGTCGTTGTCCGAATCAGGGCACCCGGCAGCTCCGTAGAGATACGATAAGCCGAACACATTGGGGCAAACATCGTACCGGTCGGCATGCCCGTCCCCGTCTTGATCGGGGCAGCCAATCACGCCGCCCCACGTCGAGGTTCCGTAGGTGGAGGGGCAACCGTCCGAGTTGCTTCCCACACCATCCTCGTCTTCATCCTCCCACTCGTAGGGATCGTCAGGAAAAGCGTCGGCGAGGTATCCCGAAGCGTTGTCTCCAAAACCGTCCCCATCCCTATCGGACCACTGCGTTTCTTCGAGGGGAAATGCATCGAGCACGTTGTTCCTCTGAACAGAACACGGCGAATCGGTACACGGTCCCGCGTATGTCAATCCCGGAACACTGAACCCGTCCCCGTCCGTATCAACCGTTGGCTCCTTCGACCATGTGAACGTGTGGGTGGCGAAGGCGGGCGTGACGATGTACTGGGAACTCGAAATTGATGCGACACGCTCATCGTGATGGTTCGGGGCGGTCATGCCGTTTTGGAGCTGAACCTCAAATTCCCAATTGACGAAGGGCCCGTAGAAACAACCAACCGGCCAACACGGGTCGTACCCCCACTGTCGACCCGAGGTTGAATACGGCGTATGTGCAAACTTCATCTCAAGGTTGAGTTCGACTTCTGTGAAGGTTTCCAGGTTTTCTTCTTCGCTCTTGCTGAAGATGTACATCCAAGAGTGGTCACCTCCGTGGGTGTTTAGCGTCATGATGTCTGAATGACCACTCCTGAATTCATGCACCGTGCGCCCGTCAATCTTCACCTCGATGGAACGCACATCGACGGAGCATGTGACGGAATACGTCGAGAAACAAACATCGAGGACGGTGATGTCGATGTACCATTGGTCCACATCATTGCACCCGTCTCCGTTCTCATCCAGCACCGTCGCTGAATCGTCCGGGCACAGGTCCTGATGGTTCGGCACCCCGTCCCCGTCGTCATCGTCCGGGCATCCATCCCTGTCCAGGTCGTGGCTGGGCTCGGCCTCCAAATAGGGACACGCATCGTCCTTGTTGGGCACGCCATCACCATCACCATCGTCCAAGCACCCGTCTTTATCTGCGTCAAACGAGGGAGGTGCTGCTACGTTTGGACACGCATCGTCAATGTTCATGATGCCATCTCCGTCGTCGTCCATGTGGTAGGACGCATCGCGTTGAACGCCCTTCACGACCAAGGCAAAACCCACGGCATCGCCGTCCAAACCGGACGAACCCTCAGCACCACCCGGTTGGACGAATCGAGCGATGACATCGACATCAAAATACGAGGAACCGTAAAGATAACTCTGCGGGATATCAAGGCCAAAAACGGTTTCGTTTGAGGGCGGGAACGCCGTTGTGTTGTTGGTGTCAACGACATCGGGATAAAATTCGGTTGGGGCAAAACCACCTTCTCTTAAGCGGTCAGGAAGTAAGATGGTGCCGTCCTCGAGTCGAACTCGGAGTTGCAAATCATCCACCATCGCTGGTTCAGGCTGGGCTGGGAAGGCCATGCGAATACGTACGTCTTCGCCTTCGATGACCGTCAACCTTTGACTGAACATATCGCCCGTTTCCAAAAACGGTCCAACGCTGTTGTTCAGCGGGGCCCCTGAACCGATCAATCCAAAGATATCTTCAGTTTGTCCTTTGTTGGTTTCAAACCATTCCTCCACCGTTCCCGAAGTCAATCGATAGCTGTCGTGCACCCAAGTGTCCTCTGCGGGAGACTCCCCAAAACCTTCAATCGTCGTCGGGTCATACAAGCGGCTGAGGTTCAACGCCCCCCATCCGTCGTAGGGGTTGTGAAGCTCATGGCCACCTTCTCCTCCGTTTCGCACCGCCTCGGGCAGGGGTGATGCGGCCATGGCGAGCGATGCTCGTAAAAGCGAACCCGATGGGGTAAAACCCTCGCCGAGTTGGACCGACGCACCCAAAGGCGCCGTTTCTGCCCAAACCGGTATCATCTCGTTGAGGTAATGCGTGGTGGTCGGTGCGAAGGCGGGCACCAACCAACCGTCTTCGTAGAGTTGCTGAATCAGCACAGCAGCACCCGAAGCATGCGGCGTTGACATACTCGTTCCAGAGGACAAGCGGAGATTGTTGTTGTTGGTGTCCCAAAAACCATCGGCGCCGGCGGATTCAATGTTCGAGCCCGGTGCCAGCAAGAAAATCCCGTCAGTACCTGCTTCTGTCGGCCCGTATGCAGATGACCCCCAACGCTCCCCTTCCAGCGATTTCGTTGTGGCGCTGACCGCCACAACGTTGCGTCCGTTCGCAGGCTCAAGAACCCCCTCTCCACTGTTTCCTGGAGCGATCAGGGCCAGAGACCACGGCATCACCCTCGCATAGGCATCGAATCGAGCGGTCCGTTCAGTGTAGGCGGTGGTGTCATCACCCCATGAATTTGAATGAACAACACCGCCGAATGACGAACTTTCCCAGAGTAACTCGTCAACATTCGGTGGCTCCCAGCCGTTGGAAGAGACAATGTCTTGAACGACCAAACGGGAGCCGTGGGCCAGCGTTGAGCCGTTGGTAGGGGCGGTCCCTTCCCGGAAATTTTCCACATCATGACAAGCCAAGGACCCGATCACGTGCGTGCCGTGTCGATAATCACTGTGGCCAGGGGTGTCGTTTCCGTCAATGTCCGTGTTAAGGTGGATGATTTTACGATGGTCATCGCCAAAAATCCCTACAGCAGGATACGTTGCATCGGGTTCGGCGTGTTCACTCGTTGAGGTGGTGGCGTTGCGGAAACATGCGTGGTCAGCATCTATTCCGCTATCAGCGACGCCGACAACGATACCTGAACCGTCCAAACCCATCACCCAGTAAGGGTGTTCATCCAACACACCTGCTTCCACCAAGGCAGATGCTTGACCGTTTCTTGCTTGGGTTGGCAGAACCGGTTCGACCCACAGAACGCCATCGGCTTCCAAGAGCGGGTTGAGGAATTGTTCATTCGTGGCATGAAGGGTGATGGAAGCAGGAAGGTTGCCGGCCACATCCAGCGAGGTTGCCTTGACCGACAACCCAAGCGCATCAATGACGGTGAGAACTTGGTCCACGCCGTCGCTTGGAAGTCGTGGTTCAAGCAGAACACGATATTCCATTGGTTCGGTCGGCGCCACAAGGCCCCTGCGGATTTCTGCACCTTCGACCGCCTCTATTTTCGCATCAACCGGCCATGATTCTTGGTCGTGCTCGGCCCATACGAGTAAAGCATCCGAGCGGACGGTTCGGAGAGGTTGGATGCCTTCGTCCACCAACGAAGCCCATTGCTCCGAGGTCCAAACCCCTTCGTTCAAGACGAGCAGCCGCTCAACACCTCGCTCACCGCGGTCATCGGATGCGAGAAGGGGCGTTAACCCGGATGCTGCTGGTAAAAGCAACAACAACACCATCCAAACAGCGCCCCGCATGCCATCTCCACGCCGCCACGTTTCCTTAATTTGTTTCCCGCTGCCGCGCCAGCGCGTTTAAGGATGGATGGCAGGTCGGAGGGCCCGATGAAGGCTTATCGAGTATCTGGAACGGCGCCCTTTGGTAGCCAACGACAGCCCTTTTCCTACGATGTCCCTGCTGCTAACGCGGATGCTGCGACAGAAAAAGTGTACTCCACCCTCGGGTCCCGTCATCGCATCATGCGAAGGAAGATCGCCATTGACAGCGTTGGAGAAATCGACCCTCGCACGTCCACCGAACCGGTCGTTTTGAGCACCTTCCGCGAAGAAATCGCAGCGAAGGGTGGAACCATTGCACCTGCTGAAGAAGAAGAGTGAACCTTTCGACCTTTAGAGGTCGTTCTCCTTTCAGGGCGATGACGCCCCGCTTCACCAATCTTTAGCCCACTCAAAGAGTGACTGCATGATCGGACTTAGGCCACGCCCGACATCTGAGAGTGCGTACAGATTGGATTGGGGCGAGGCGGGATTAAGGGAGCGGATGACAAGTCCCGCCTCCTCCAATTCCTTGAGGCGCCTGGAAATGGTCGTTGATGAAGCGTCAACCCGAGCTTTGATGTCGGTGAATCGCAGCGGCCTTCTGGCCCTATCCAAGACCATCAAAACATGAAGTGATTTGGATTTGGTGATGAGTTCCAAGACCTCATCCACTTTGCCGTAGGTCGGGTCGCAATTCTCTCCCGTAGCAGGTAACACAACCCGCACCAATCTCCGCCGACAAATAAAGACCAAGTTTCAATGCTGATACTTTCCCTGTGTTTCAAACCGAAGATACCTCAGCGGGGGCTTCTTCAACCCCAACCAACTCCGACGGTTGAAGGACATGGTTGACAGGGCACAACTTCAACGCCTCGCCCAGGAAGTCGAGGTGCTCCGCAAACGCCTGGATGAAATCAACCTACGAATTGAGCAGGTCGACGCCGTACTTGCAGAGCACGCCATCACCGATGCCGTGCTTGAGGCACTTCTTGGCCACGGTCAAGGGTCGAGCATCTCCACCCATCTCCCCATCGGTTCCGGTATCAGCCTCCCATACCGACACCAAGGTGCTGAAGAGGGCGTTGCGCTGGTGGACCTTGGCTCGGGTGTGTTTGGTGAACGTCATTGGAGCGATGCGCGTTCCATCACCCATCAACGTCGAGAGGACATCCAACGCCTCCGTGACGAATTGAAACAACAATCCGACCAAACCGAAACCTCACTCGGTCAAGCGGCACAGAGCTTCAACAGTCTGGCTGAAACCATCAAAAAACAGGCGAACACCGAACCTCCTTCCCCCCAACCCCCCAAGGAAGACGAGGAACCTGAATCCTCTTCCCCCGACGCCGCTCCTCGGCGGCCACGTAAGCGTGGTATGTTTGGTGGGGATTTGACCTTGGACGATTGAGGGATTTGATGGGACTGTTCGATCGTTTCCGCAAGCGCGTTCATGAGGTGGCAGAGGAAACCGACGGAGACGCTCTTTCGGTGGACGCTCAATCGGATGAAGGGAAGGCCTTGATGGAACCCCCAACCGTTTCAAAGCCAGATGACGAGGACGATTGGGATGACGTTGATGAGGAGCCGCCAAAACCCACAACCGTCGTTGAAGATGACGAAGACGATTGGGACACGTGGGACGACGATGAACCCATTGCGCCCGTCGTCTTGAGTAAAAAGGAGCGAAAACTCCTCGAACGGCAAGAAAAGGACCGACGCCGCCGTGAAGAGAAGGCCAAGAAGGCGATGAAAAAGCGGGGAGCCGTTGATGTCGCTCGACCGAAAGGATCCAAGGTGGATTTGTCCATGATGCGAACCACGACGGGACGGCAACTTGTCAATGTTCAACAAGCACCAAAAGGTTCGAGCAAAAAAGCAGCGATTCAACTCGCTGGGGGGCAATCCATCGATGTTGACCTGGGCGGCGGTGTGGTTTCTGAAGGCGGACGCATCATCAAACCGGGCGAGGCCCTTGAGAACCTGCTTGAGGAACTCGAATGGGTTCTGTTGGAATCGGACATCTCGCAGCAAGCGTCCAGCGCCATCATCGACAGTCTTCGTGAGGCGCTTGTGGGCGCACGTCTTCGTCGAGGAGCCGACCTTTCCAAAGTCCTTGAAGCCGCTTTGAAGCGAGCCCTTCAGGCTTTACTGGAAGCAGGATATTGGGACTTTGATGCTTCGGTGAACAGTTTCATTGAGGCAGGGGACGTCCCCGTGGTCATCATGCTGGTTGGTGTGAACGGAACGGGGAAGACCACGACGGCAGCAAAGATTGGCCAACGCCTCCTCAACAACGGGCACTCCGTTATTGCTGCAGCGGGCGACACCTTCAGGGCGGGGGCCATCCAACAACTTGAGTCGCATTGTGAACGTCTTGGCATCCGATGCATCTCCAGCCAACGAGGCGGTGATTCAGCAGCCATCGCTCGGGATGCCATCGATTCGGCCAAAGCCAAAGGCATCGATGTGGTCCTCGTTGACACCGCCGGTAGGATGCAAAACAAGACCAATTTGATGAACGAACTCAACAAAGTCAGAAAGGTCACCAACCCCCACTTGACGCTCTTTGTGGGCGACTCTTTGGCTGGAAACGATGCTGTCGAACAAGCAAAGATGTTTCAAGACATCATGCGATTTGACGGAGCGGTCCTTACCAAGATGGACACCGATGCCAAAGGTGGGGCGGGACTTTCCATTGCCTTCGCTACCGGCCGCCCCATCGTCTTTGCAGGGGTCGGCCAAGGCTACGACGACTTGATGCAATTCAACCCCGAGTGGCTTCTCAATCAACTCTTTGAATGAGGCCGTAGGGAAGAAAAACCCCCACCTCAACGCCTGTTCATGTCAGATATGTTTGCGGACGAGGATGCTGCCCGCTTCTTCCAGATGGTGCAGATGCTCCAGCGTTCAACCCTGTTGCAAATGGGGTTCCTCCCCGACCAGTCGGGTACGTTTCATTACAACATGGGTGAAGCAAGGGAAGGCATCGAGGTTCTTCGCATGTTTCAGCGAAAAACCAATGGCAATTTGAGCGACCAAGAGACGCAGATGCTCCGAGCGGTGATCAGTGAACTCCAGATGCAATTCACGCAAGCCCCGCAACGGCGGCGGCAACGCCAGGAAGAAGAGGCCCAAAGTGAAGTCATCCGTGAAACGTTCACCCAACCTCAAGACGGCCCCGTTGAAGACCTCTCAACTCCACCTAAAGGCGAGGAAGAGTAGCGGTTGATTGATGAGTTATCGCTCGTTGCGTTGGGTTGATTGGCATGGGATTGGTCACCGAAGTTGATGATGAATCGGCACCCACGGTGCTCATCGTCGACAACAACCCGATGTCTTCCATGCGGTTGACGAACCTGTTCAAAACCCGCAATTTCAACGTGGAACTTTGCGAGGATGGCGACCAAGCCGTGGACGAATACATTCGCTTGGATCCGGAATTGGTGGTTCTATCCCTTGACATCCCTTCGCTTGACGGGCATCTTGCCGCCCTCGAAATGCGAGAACACGGCGGGGAGAGCCGCATCATGTTCGTCGCCCCTGCAAGAATGGCAGAGGTGGCGAAGAACGCAACATATTCTGCTGGTGCTGTGGCCTGGATGCAAAAGCCCATTTCCAATGAAAGCCTTGAATCGGTATGGTCCACCATTCTCGGAGCCATCCCTGAAGCCCCGGGTCTTGAAGACCTTGACGAACTCTATCCGGACCGTATCCAAATTGAAGCCGATGAAGGACCACTCCTCCCACTCCCGGGAACCCTTCCTCTACCCCTTCCCGATGCCAGTTTACTACCCGACCTTCCCGTTGTCCTTCCGGTTGAATCGGCAGCCAGCAAGCCAAAGAAAGGCAAGAAGCGTCTGCTTTTACTGATCGTGATTGGTGTGGTGGCTGGAGCGGCTGGCTACGCCTATCAACAAGGCATGCTACCTGTCTAAACGTCAAATCATTTTACCAAGGCAGTGATAGTTCACGGCTCCCTCCGCAATTCATGAGAGGCGTATGGTTCGCCCGACTTCTTGTCCTCGCTCTTCTTTCCCTTTCCCTTTACGGGGCCATGCTCCCCGATGCTGCTCCCTCAACCGATGAATCTGTTGACGACGACTCGGAGGCCCCCTTCACGCCCTCCGATGTACCTGAAAAAACCGCTGAACCGCTGGACGATGAGGATGTTGAAAGCGCCCCATCAGAAAATCCCGACCCCCTGCCCTATCTTCTCGGAGGGATTGGGGGACTTCTTTTGCTGGCGGTTTCGGCCATTTTCGTTGAATACATCGGCGTCATCATGTTGGTGGCGTTGGTTGTGCCGATGGTTTCGCGCCGCAAAAAGCACAAAGAAGACGAACTCAACAGAGGCCGTATTCTGGGTTATATTGAGGCAAATGCTGGTATCCATTTCTCCGCTCTCCGGGACGGTTTGGGCCTTGCCAATGGGGTGACGGCTTACCATACGAATGCCCTTGAGTTGGAAGGAAAGGTCTTCTCTTGGAAGAGCGGGAAATACCGAAGGTACGCTTCCTCTATTCTCGACAAGACACAACGCTCCAATATTCGAAACCCGTTATCGGGGACCCGTCTTGCCATCTTGGAGGTTCTTGCAGCGTCCGGCCAATTGGGCCTTGAAACCAAAGAATTGCGCAACCGCTTGCAGATTTCTCGTCAGTTGCTGAACCACCACATCAAGGAACTTCATGGAAGAGCCATGATCGAACACGCAGAACGCTCGAAAAGGGCGTGGAAAGCCTCGACGTACGGCCAAGAACAACTTCAGCAAAGTCGCACGCTCCAATAAATTCAGCCCTGTAAAATCAATTCACCAATCGCTTAATATCAAAATGAGGGCGCCTTACTTCCATGGAACGCACCCCAATTGTTGCGCTTGGCCTTTGTTTGACCATGCTCATGGCAGGTTGTTTGAACCCCGTAGAGAACGTTGAGGTGCCCGATGTCGTGCTGCCCGACGACTGGTCAACCATCACGGCCCGTACGGTGGCCAGCCCCCATCTCTTTGCTTACGACGATTGCGAAGAACTTGAGCAATCTTTGAAACAATCCATTGAAGAACAATACCGGGTTGAAATCATGCAGGCGGTGGCCGAGCAGTACTACTATGGCGATTTCATGTGGGCCGAGGATGCTGAAATGGCCATGGACGATGGTGCCGTGGCTGATACCAGCTCAGCCGCCCAGCCACGTACCACGGCACCAAACCGCGTTGAAGGCGAAGATTTCTCGGGCACCAACAACCAGGAAGCGGGCGTCGATGAGGCTGATTTCTTGAAGACCGACGGCTACCACATCTACTACCTGCAAGGCCGCAACCTCCACATCTTCGGCGTGCCAGAATTTGGAGCGCTTGAAGAGGCGTACAACACCACCCTTTCTGGAACCCCCGTAGCGATGATGCTTGACGGCGATCAACTCGTGGTCATTTCGACGCTGAATCCCTGGTCCATTTCGCCAAACCATCCGGTGGTCGACGCCATGGGTTGGGAGGACTCCTATGGTTCGTGGCGCACGAGCAGTTTGACCAAGTTCACGGTCTTTGATATCACGAACCGAAGCGCCCCAGACATTGAACGGGAACTCTTCATCGAAGGGTCGTACATCACGGCACGCGAGGTCAGCGGGACGGTTCGAACCATCACCCACGCTTGGATGGACGTCCCTGGGGTACAATCGTGGCTTGACCTTCCCACGGGCTATTGGAATTTAGACTACGAAGACCCGCTTCGCTTGGAAATTCGAGAAAAGGTGGGCTATCAAACGATGTTGAGCAACAGCGAAGCACTTGACCGCCTCACACTCGCCGATTTAATCCCTCAAGTGTACGAATACAGCAACGGCGAAGTGGCCGTTCACGCCATGAGCGACAACGCTTGCCGTGATTTCGTTGCGCCAGAGGACAGCATGGAACGAGGCATCTCCAGTATTTTCTCACTGGATTTGACTTCCACCGACTTTGACTACGAAGTCGACCACGTGGTGGGCACCTACCCGCAGGTTTACGCCTCCAGTGACGTGCTGGTGTTGGCTGAATCAGCGTTCTCCGGATGGTGGTTTTGGGGCAACGACGGTATGGACGAGATGACCAACCTCCACACCTTTGACATCAGTGCGCCCGATGCTACGCTGTACACCGGCTCAGGACGCATCGCCGGGACTGTTTTGAATCAATTTTCACTCTCCGAGCACGAAGGCGTGCTTCGGGTGGCGACGACCGTCGGCCAGTGGGCGCGGTGGTGGATGGACGACCCCGAACCGATGTCCTCTCAACTCGTCACGCTGGTTCGCTCCATGGATGTTGACACGGGAAAACAAGTCCTCGTTGAGGCCGGCCGTGTGGACGGCATTGCGCCAGGTGAGCGCATTTGGAGCGCACGCTTTGATGGCGACCGCGCCTACATCGTGACCTTCGAACAAATCGACCCGTTGTGGGTCATCGACGTCGCTGATGAGACCAACCCCACCATCCTTGGCGAACTCAAGGTCCCCGGTGTTTCGACCTACATCCACCCGCTTTCAAGAGATCATTTGTTGACCATTGGCCTTGCGCCAGCGAACGAAGATGGAACGGGCCTCGACTGGTCGGGTACGCAGATTTCGTTGTTCGATATCGTTGACCCAACCGACCCGCAGCAGGCCGACGCCCTGCGTCTTTCGCCGGTCGCACGCGACCAAGCCAACACGTGGTCGTGGTCGTCTTCTGAAGCGACCTATGAGTCCAAGGCTTTCCAGTATTGGGCGCCGAAGTCCATGCTCGCGGTACCCCTTTCCACCTATCGATACGCAGAAACGTACGAGAACGGATGGTACTCGTGGTCCTATCAATACATCTCGAAGCTCATGCTGGTTGAGGTGAACGAAACAGACGGGAACCTTTCCTTGTACGGTGAAGTGAACCACTCGTCGTTTTACGACCGAGAAGAAGACAACCGATACTGGGGTTGGGGCGAGCAAAACATCCGACGCTCCATATTCATGGGCGACTTTGTGTATGCGATTTCTCCGGGCGGCATTACGGCGACCAACTTGACCACCATGGAAGAATCGGCCCGCCTCTCCATCCCCTACTCGAACCCCTACGAGGGATATTACTACGCCGAAGACGGGGTGGTTGCGGAGGACAGCTCCGATGAAAGCGACGAGCGGGAAGAGGACAAGCCCAGCGAATCATCGTCTGATGACGACGCCCGCGAACCAAGGGACGCTTGACCCCAGACGCTTCATCATCACCCTCATGAGGGGGTCCTGTGTGGAGTGAACCATGCGCACGGCGGTGGCCACCTTTGGTTTTGGCCGACCGGACCATTTCGAACGCATGCTTCGTTCGCTGGGGACCTGCCCTGAGGTGGCGAACGGAACGGTTGATGTGTTTCATTTCCTCGACGGTGGGCCGGGGGCTGAACAGGACGCTCTTCGGGACGTGATCGAAACGAGTGGCGTACCTTACGCCTCCATTGTCGCCCGCCCGGAAAATTTGGGAGTCGGACGACAACTCATCGGTGCTCGAAGAGAACTGCTCGATGTGGAAGGCTACGACCGCATGGTGTTGGTCGAGGACGACATTGAATTGAATTCAACCTACCTCACTTCGCTGTTGAGTCTATCCGATTGGGCTGAAGACTACGCAGATGTTGGAACGGTTCAGGTTTGGAACGTTGAAGCGGGCTCCAAAGAAGACCTCCAACCCCATCTGCATCAAGTTGAGTTGACCAATCGGCACTTTGTCACGTACTGTTTGACCAAGCGAGCTTGGGACATCATCAAACCCGTGTTGTACGCCTACGAGGAGAAATTCCTCATGCGTCGTCCTTACGCCAAGCGCCCCCACTACCGCATCCGGAGGTTCATGCGGCAACAACTCAAGCGAGACCGACAAACGCCCCAAGGTCCTCGATTGGACCCGCCCGCTCAAGCGATACACAACCCCTTCCCCTCCATACCCTGGCGTTCCGCGCCAACCAGTCAAGACGCCATCACGTCCTTGGCGATGTATTTGGCAGGCCTCCATCGTATCACCACACGGGTCTCTCACGCCCATTACTACGGCGTAACTGGGGTTCACTGCACGCCAGAACTTTACGAATTCATGGGCTTCAACGACCAAGGCTGGTGGCAGTGGGATGCAGCACCCGAACGTTTCGAGATTCGCTACAAAGACTCAAATGGAGCATGGCTCAGTTCGCATTATCGTTGAGGGTTGACCATGAACCTCACAATCGGTTTGGTGGGTTGTGGCCGATGGGGCATCAACCATCTGCGCACGCTCATCTCGCTGAAGACCATCGGTCGGCTGGGAAGGGTGGTGGTGTGTGATATTGACTCCACCAAACTGGACGGCCTTGAGGCGGACGCCACCTACACTTCCCTAACCCAGATGCTCGAGGACGAACATCTGGACGGCCTGGCCATCGTAACGCCACCGGATACGCACGTCGACTTGGCTCGACAAGGCCTTGCTCACAACCTTCCTCTTCTGGTTGAAAAACCACTGGCGTTGGACCACGAAACAGCGCATGATTTCCTCACCACGCTTCCCAGCGAAGGCGTCCTCGTGGTGGGTTACATTCTTCGCCACCATCACGGCATCAAACGACTGCTTGCAACCGATGTTCAAGCGGTGCTGGGAGATCTCCTCTCGGTTCGATACGACCGGCAAACCGTTCGAGCCCGACCGCCCGACGCCAGACCGATTTCCACGCTTGGCGTGCACGCCCTCGACCTCATAGCATGGTTGTTGGGCCAAGCCCTGACCTCTGGCGAAGTTGTGTCCAAGCGAGAGACAGACGACGACGCAGCGGTCAGGCTGGTGTTCCCTTCCGGTCAGGAAGGGGCCTTTGACGTGGCTTGGTCTGCTCCAGAAGAGCGTCGCTTTCTTCATCTTGAAGGTGCTTTGGGACGAGCCACCCTTGACTTCGGAAGCGGCCTCATCTCACTGGAAACAGGACAGAAAACCAAGACCATACAGTCGGCAGGCCACGAAGCCCTCGTTGAGGAGTGGAATCACTTTTTGGACCACTTCACCACCACCACTCAACACGTCTTTCCATCGGTTGAACGGCTCTTGGACCAAAGCGAATGGCTCAAGGCGCACAGCGCCAAGGATTCGGTTTGACCCAAACACTTCTTTGCGAGAATTGAAGAATGCCCCACGCTTGGCCAAACGCATGGGCCTTTCCATGACCACCATCCAACGCATGCTTGGGGCGAGCCTCATCGCCAGCCTTGGCGTTTGGTACCTCCAAGGCACGTTGATGGACGGCGTCCTCACCCTCATCGCTTTGTGCGGCTTGACCGGCTTGATTTGGGGACTGTCCGAGCGTGAATCAACGTTCGACTACCTCAAACTCTCGGGAAGCGGCCCGTGGAACATGCTCGCCGTTATTCTTAGCATCGTGGTTTTCGCACAACTGTCCATCTCGATTTGGGCCTTCCCCGTGGTGGGTGCTTACCTCCTTTCGTTGTCGTTCATTGGGTCTTTTTGGCTCACCGGCTACATGATGCAACCAAGCGGCGCTTGAATCAACTTGCGACGCCACCGCTCGGGCGAAGGGTCAAGGGCCGGCGGCACCGACCTGCGGTTCAATGGCAACCCACGGTGACCACCCGGCGCTTCCCGACCATCTCGAGTCGTTGTTGATGGAGGATGTTCACACCGTCTTTCTGAAGGCCGACTGCCCACCACGTGTCAAGCGGGGAGCCATCGGGGCACTCGCCCTTGTTGAGGTGGAGTCGCCGACATCGTGGGATACCCTGCAATTGGAGCAATTGGAGGAGGATTTGGTCCACTTGGTTGAGGAACATCGTCATCGAAGCGATTGCTTCTTGGAAATTGACCGGAAAGGTTGCCGGGTCATCCAACTTGGCGACCTCCGCATCACGTCGGCATGGCCGCCTTTCTCAGATGCCAGGGAAATCACGGTCGTCAGGCCGGTCGCCAAGTTAAGTCTTGGAGATTATGATTTGGACGAGCGTTTGGTCGAACGGCTTCGCAATCACCATCGCGGCGTCTTCATCTGCGGCCGCCCCGGCTCCGGCAAGACCACCTTGGCGCAAGCCATTGCAGAATACCTCGATACCGACGTGGGGGCCCTCGTGAAAACGATGGAAGCTCCACGTGATTTGCAGTTGGCCGACCGCATTACGCAGTACGCTCCGCTTGAAGGCGATTTGGAAAAAACGGCCGAGATCATTTTCCTTGTTCGTCCCGATTTCGTCATCTTCGACGAGGTTCGTCGAGCTCGCGACTTCGAAATTTTTGCTGATGTTCGACTTGCAGGCGTCGGTCTGTTGGGCGTCACCCACGCCAATTCAGCACTGGAAGCCATTCAGCGTTTGATCGGTAAGGTGGAGTTGGGGCTGGTCAGCCAAGTCCTTGACACCATTCTGCATGTTGAATCGGGGAGGATACAACAGGTGTTGGAATTGCGAATGACCGTGAAGCCGCCCACGGGGATGCAGGAAGAACTGGCTCGTCCGGTGATTGAGGTCGTTGAATTCCCGAGCGGAAAACTCACGCATGAAATGTTCGCGTTTGGTTCTGAAATCGCTGTCGTGCCGCTCGAAGGACGCACAACCAACGATCTTTCTCCGGTGAAGGCCATGGCCAAAGAACGCATCGTCGAGACGGTCCGGCAGTGGGTCGGCGTTGAGTGCCAGGTCCGCTTCTCCAGCGACACTTCCGCCGTTATTTACGCTCCAAAAAACATGATCGCCACGCTTGTTGGAAGGGGCGGAGAGAACGTCAAACAGTTGCAGAATGAATTGGGCGGCCTTCGTCTCTCCATCGAATCCTTTGACGACATGCCCGAGGGGATGGAACAACCGAATCGATTTTGGCAAGATGACCGGCGAAGTGGAAACGGTTGGGAGAACCAACGACGGAAAGGGAAATCTCAGCGACGAAAACAACGCAAAAAATGAACCCAATCGCGCCATAGACCCTTCAAACGAAGACTGTTATTGGCACATCATTTAAATGTGGACCGCTAAAGGTCTAACCAGTGAGGTCTCACTATGTCCGATGAAGAAACCACCCCCGCGACCCCCTCAACCGGTCTCGCAGGCTTTGTGCTCGAAAACCGTTCTTGGATGCAAGGGGCATCCCTTTTGATGATTCTTTACGCCGTTTGGGCCGTTATTGAAGTGCTCTCCAACACGTGGTTCCATGGCCTTCAAGACCTGACCATTTTCACGACGGGAACGGAAACCAACATCGATCCAAATGACCTCCAACGCAACAACAGCGGAATGGTCATCGCTTCAGGCGCCGTTCTTGGCCTGTTTGGGCTGTTCGCCCAATACGTCTACCGTGGCGCACCCATGGTCGACTCCTCGATGGCTGCCGCTGCAGCCATGATCCTTGACCAAGCCACGGCGGACCGAGTTTCTGAAGGAGACATCATCGCCAAGGCCGAAGACGCCGCCACCGCTGCTGCTGCTGAGGTGGCAAAAGAAACTGCTGAAGACACGGTCATTGAAATGCTCGACCCCGACGCCGACAGCGCAGAAGAAGAGGCTGAAGAAGAGGCTGAAGAAGAGGCTGAAGAAGAGGCTGAAGAAGAGGCTGAAGAAGAGGCTGAAGAAGAGGCCGAAGAAGATTCCACCGAGGACGAAGCTGAAGAAGCGGAAGCCGAGGAAGAAGAGGACACCCCTCCAGAAGAAAAGAAGAAATTTTGAGGTGAAGAAAAATGTGGGAACATCGCAGCGTATCAGATAAATCATTCAAAGAAACCGGCCGAATTTTGCCCAGTGAGACCTATGTCAAGCTGATGGACGAAGTGGAAGCCGTGGTCACACGTGCACAGGACGACAAGTTCGATGCCGAGACCTTCATGACCTACATCCCTCGACGGGGGCCGTGGGAAGAAATCCCAGCATCAGACCACTCCCGTGCTGATGCACGCACCCGATACATCGGGCCAGCCACTGCCAAACTGTTGAACACCAACTTGGTGCTGGGCTCGTCGTGGATTGACTCCGACCGATTCAAGTTTGAACGACGGATCACCAATCTCTCGGACTACCTCAAGCAGAAGACGATCATCAATGCGAACATGTGGACGCCCAAGCAGTTGTTCACCACGCAGACGTTCTTCTTCTGTTCCACAGGCGATGAAGAACGCATGGGCGGGGCCATTCTCGAAGGCGACACCCGAAACGACGACCACCTGTTCCTCGGAACCGAAGGCAAAGAGTTCCCTGAGTGGGAAGTTATCCTTTGGGGCCTTGGCCACCGTGGTGTTGTCCCTGACTCTGACCCGCTTGACCGCGTCTACTACCCCTCGTTGATGCACCGCAACGTGTCCTTCAACAACCGATTGGGTTGGACTCGCTACTCCCCTGCAGGTTTCGGAAAGGACGCCTCCGGCTATCTGATGACCCGACCAAACACTTGGATTTGGCCTGCTGTGAACGGTAACCGTGAGACAGCCACCGCCTTCAACCTCCTCGTGAACCTCCCCGACCGAAGCTCTTCGTTCGGTGAGGAAGGTATCTCGGACGTCTTCATGACGACCGGCAAGACCTCCCTCTACACCATGATGGGTATGATGCAATCGTCCACTGTCCGCCAAGCCTTTGGTGCCGGTTCCGAAATGGTGCCGTTGGAATTCCACTGCATCGAGCCCGGACTTGACGAATGGATCAGCGGCTCCAGCGACGAGGACAAGTACAGTCGTCTGTTCGAGGTTTGCGCCACGCTCGGCTACGTGCTCACCGACCCTCACATCGGCACCCTTGGTGGCGCTGCAAAGCGTCGCCGCCTCATCATGTACCCTGCTGACCAAGGCAACTTGTTGACCTGCGCCAACGCCAGTCAAGTCGCTGACCACGCTCTGAAGTCCAACTACGACTCAACCGTGTTTACCAAGCTCGACCAGGCTGACTTCATGAACCGCGTCACTCGCCGATTCAAGGCCTACGCCGATTTGGTCGCCGCTTCCGACGTTGCTCGAGGCGCTCGCTGGATCAGCCAGGCCGACGTCGACGGTGAGAAGATGATTGGACCCAACGTCCACTCCATCCTTTCCGTCCGTGGCTACGACATCCTCAACATGCAAGAATACCTCAACACCTTCAACGACGTTTCCGCTGCCCCCGAACGCTTGATGCGCCGCATCATCCAGACCGTGGCTACGAACGCTTTGAAGACGGTCTACCCCGTTGACATCCTCGGTGAATCTGCAGGCCCAGCACCGTTTGAGCACATCTTCAACTCGCCAGACGACAACCCACTGGTCTACTACACGGACGTCCGTTTCCTCGTGCCCACCTCCATCGACAAGCTGCGCTTCCAGACCGCTGCTCGTGGTGCTGACCGTGGCCGCATGCGAGAAGCCTACGCCTCTCTTACCGCAGCCGACCCCATGACCAGCCTGTCCATCCAAGACTTGTGTCTGCCGTTCTTGGCCGACCTCGGCGAGGACACCTGGCAGACCGGTACCGGCATCAACGAGAACGAAATCGTGGTCGAAGTGACCATGGCCGTCAACCCCGGTCGCGTGTGGCGCTCCTACCTTGAGCCAACCACCAAGGAAGTCTTTGACATGCCCAAGGGCGACAAAGGCACCGCAGCTCAACTTTGGGGCGACGTGTTCATGACCAACGAAGTGCTTCACGACAAGATGAGGAAGGACGGCAACGAACACTACCTCAACTTGCTCAAACTGGCTTACCACTGGTCCAACAACGAGTCCCAAAAGGAGCACAAACTTGGAAAACACGCCAAGAAGCCAGCGGCCAAGAAATCCACGGCCAAGAAGAAGTGAGTTCATCCTGAATAAGGATTGAAGAACAAGAGGCCCCGCCTCTCACCCATGGCGAGCGGAAACGATGGCAGTGGGCGAGCCCCTGTTGCGATTGTTCGACCAACCACGACCGTCACGAGCGGCGTGGGAGTCACGCAGAAACTTGTCACAGCAGCCGTCGCCTTTGGAGATTTGATGCAGGGAACGTTCGGCCCGCAAGGTCTCGACAAAATGCTCTACAAAACCAATGGAGAAACGGCCGTGACCAACGATGGAGCAAAGATCGTTGCCGAACTTCTTGTCAAACACCCGGCTGCCAAAGCCTTCGTCCAATTGGCTGATGCCCAAGAACAAGCCTGCGGTGATGGCGTGACCGGTTGCCTGCTCTTTGCCAGTGAGTTGATGCGAGAAGCGGGCCGTTTGTTGGAACGAGGCCTCCACCCTCTGGTTTGTATCCAAGGCTTTCAGACGGCGTTGGAAGTGGCCCTCAACCACCTTGAAACCGTAACTGAAACACTTTCCGATGCTGATGAACGCCTCAACGCCATCGCTCGTACATCCATGACTGGAACAACCGCAGACACCGGTGACAACACCCTTTCCTCGCTCCTCGTTGAAGCCCTTCTCACCGTGGCTTCCGAAGACGGTGTGGATTTCGAAGACGTCCGCATGGCCAAACGAACCCAAGGCAACCTCTTCGACACCCGCCTGGTCGACGGCCTCGTTTTGGATACGGCGCTGACCTTGGACCGCCTCCCCCGTCGTCTTGAGAACGGGACGGTGTTGGCGTTGACTTGCCCCCTTGACCAAGAAGAAACCGTTCGCGAGACAGAGATTGAAGTGGAGGATGCCGAACAGTGGATGGCCTTTGTAGAGGCCCGTGATGCGTTGTTGAAAGGCAAGGTCGACGCGGTTCTTGCCACGGGCGCCCAAGCCATTTTCAGCGCTGAATCCATTGAACCGAGCATCGTCCACGCCCTCACCGATGCAGGTTGTTTTGTCCTTGGAGGACTCGATAGGTCCGGTGTTGAAGACATTGCTCAAGGCTCAGGGGCCACCATGTGCGACCATCTTGACGATGCCGATGCGTCCTTGCTCGGGTCCTTTACTTCCCTTGAAATTGAAACCGGTGAATCGCTTGACGGTCGCCGAGAACGCCTTTGCCTTCGTTTTGGCGAAGACGCCGGTTTGGTGACCCTCGATGTCGGCGGCGGCGACGGTGCTGCCGTGGAGGAGACGATTCGCGGACTGTACGATGCCCTCCGTTCCACTTCTTTGGCGGTGAAAACCAAGGGGATTGTTCGAGGAGGCGGCAGTTTCCATATGGGCGCATCCTTGGCGGTGAAGGAAGCGGCAGAACGGGAAGCTGGACGTGAACGCTTGGCCATGGAAGCCTTTGCCCGTTCGCTTGAAAACATCCCTTCAACGCTGGCTCAAAATGCCGGTGTTGACCGACTGGATACGCTGCTTGCTTTACGAGCAGAACACCGAGGAGGGGCACGTTATGCTGGCATTGATGCAAACGGTAAGGTCGCTGAAATCACCGAGACATGGTTACCTTCCAAAACACTGCACCACGCCCTTGAATCAGCAACGGAAACAGCTTGCGGCTTGCTTCGCGTTGACCAGGTTATTTCCGCTCGAGGGGACTGAAGAACCCAAGAAACTCACTTGGCGCTATGTTCAAGTGCATCCGACGGGGCAAGTGCGATAACGGGTTCTCTTCATGAATGCCGTTTCCTCGCCGCCTCGAGCCCTCCTTAGCGTGTGGGATAAAACCGGAATCGTCGACTTCGCCAAGGGCCTTTCATCCCTCGGTTTTGAATTGGTTTCGACGGGAGGAACCGCTCGCACCTTGATGCAAGCGGGTCTTGAGGTCCGTCTCGTTTCCGACATCACGCAACACCCGGAAATCTTCGACGGACGCGTCAAATCCCTTCATCCTGCCATCCACGGCCCTCTTCTCGCTCGATTGCACCAAGAGAGCGATGCTTCTGAACTGGACCGTCTTGGTTATGCTCCTATTCGTGTGGTCGCCTGCAACCTGTATCCCTTTGGCGACGCAGCGGCCAAAGAACCTCCACTCGCGGACGAAGATTTGCTGGAGATGATCGACATTGGGGGTCCAACCATGGTTCGTGCTTCAGCCAAGAATCATCAGCACGTGTTGATCGCCACCAACCCCTCAACCTACGGGCGCATCTTGGAGGCCCTGCAGGCCGCTGATGATGCATCGGCGGTATCGATGGATTTGCGCAGGTCGTTGGCTCTTGAAGCGTTTGAACACACGGCCGCTTACGATGTGGCCATCGCTCAAGAATTGCATCGCCGCACCGTTGGCGACCCTGCTCAGGGGAGTTCGATGGAAGAGCAAAGGGACCGCTTGCCTTCTAGCATGCTCGCCGCCAGCCATCAGATGAACACCTTGCGCTACGGCGAAAACGGCCATCAGGCCGCCGCATTGTACGTAAACCACGATGCTCCGAAGGGACACAACACCCTCGTCACCGCTCACGTAGAGGGTGGTAAAGCCATGTCCTACAACAATTACAGCGATGCAGACGCCACCCTACGACTGTGCCGTTCTTTGTCCACCGATGAGTGGCCTGCAACTCCTCACGCTTGTGTCATTGTCAAGCACAACAACCCCTGCGGAGCCGCCCTTGGTTCAAGCCAACGGGAAGCGTTTGAAATGGCGCTCGCCAGCGATCCGGAATCCGCCTTTGGTTCGATCATCTGCTTCAACGAAATTGTCGACGCATCCACTGCAGAGGCGGTGGGTGATTTGTTCGTGGAAGTCATGATGGCGCCAGGTTATGACGATGAAGCCAAAACCATCTTGATGAAGAAAAAGAATCGACGCCTCCTGACCATCAACTCTCCCAACGACCGGCTGGCACCGCTTCAGCGGCAGGTGGTTCGAAAGCCCATTGAAGGGGGCGTGTTGGTTCAGACGGAAGAGCCCCCCATCATCGACTGGGAAAAGGCCACCACGGTCACCGATGCTCGGCCAACCCAGGAACAAATCGACAGCATGAAATTCGCCGTTCGTGTTTGTGAACAGGTCAAATCCAATGCGATTGTTATGGTTCAAGGAACGGCAACGGTGGGAATCGGACCGGGGCAAACCAGCCGCGTTGAAGCCGTCAAAATCGCAGCACGGCGAGCAGGTGTCCGCGCTCAGAATTGCGTGTTAGCCTCTGATGCCTTCTTCCCCTTCAAGGATGGATTGGAGCAGGCGGCAGAGGCCGGCGCCACCGCTATTGTTCAGCCCGGAGGTTCCATTCGGGACCAAGAGGTCATCGACGAGGCCAATGCAAGAGGCATTGCGATGCTGTTTACCGGCCACCGCCTCTTCCGACATTGAGATGCTCTCAATATCGAAGGTGCACGTTATGCTGTGGTGGGCACCCGCCACCCGACCCACCAGATGCCAATGATGGCGACGATGGCGATGGTGGCTTGCCCGTACCCTGGATCTCCCAATCGTGTGATGTACCACGCCGAAGCGGCAGAGACAAGGGCAATCAAGCCACAAATGACTATTTTTGAGTGAAACGGAAGCGCTCTCCCAGATCGGTAGTAATTCATCAGCAGCGAACCAAACACGGCGTTGCTGAGCAGCCAACGAAAGAGCTGTTGTGAAGACCGTCCATAGCAGTAGGCGGCAGCCACCAACCACGATGTCGTGGGCCAACCGGGCAGGAAAACACCGATACCGGCAAACAGGACAAACACGCTTCCGGCCACCACCCAAACGGTGCGTATCAGTGGATTTGCACTGGGTTTGTGCAGGGATAGAATCGTCTCGATCATCTCGTCATCAGACAGGCCTTCGTAGTCCTTCGCAACCGCACGAGCCCCCTCGCCTCGTTGAGCCTTTGAGGACACGGCGGTTCCAGACATGTGTTGTCAAACATCGTAAGGCGGGCCTTGCTAAAATCCTTGGCTGATAAGGAAAGGATTGAAACACCAATCTTCGTAGGCAGGCCATGGATTCGGAACCCGTCGGAGGGCGTGTTGCGTCAACATCGGCGCCCCTGCGTTGCGCCGTCTTCATCTCGGGTTCTGGGAGCGGCATGGAGGCCATGGTGCTGGCGCAACGAACTTCCGACCTTCCTCACGAAACAACGGTGGTGGTTTCCAACCATTCTTCCATCGAGGGCCTCCATCGGGCTGAAAAACTCGGCATCCCAACCTTGGTGGTTGAAAGGACCCTCAACGGTCGAACCCTCACGCGGGAGGAACATGAGGTGGAGGTCATGGAACGATTGGCTGCCTACGACGTGGAATTCATCGTTTTATCCGGGTACATGCGCTTGCTTTCTCCGGTTTTTCTGGCCGCATGGAAACATCGAATTGTCAACATCCATCCTTCGTTGTTGCCCAATTTCCCTGGTGCTCATGCTCACCGTGATGTGCTTGAAGCCAAGGTCAATCTTTCGGGATGCACGGTCCATTTGGTGGACGAAGGTATGGATACCGGAGCCATCATCGCCCAATCTCCCGTGCCCGTGTTCTCGGATGACGACGAATCCTCGCTCAGCCATCGCGTGAAAACGGAAGAACATCGACTGTATCCGCGTGTGCTTACGTGGATTGCAGAAGGCCGCGTGCACCTCACGGCCGACGGTTTGACAGTCGAGGGTGTTGAAGGTCGCTTGGTTGGTTGAAATTAGAAAACGCCGTTCTGTGCTCCACCACATCAACCGTGGGGAGATTCTCAACAAGGGACAAGACGCTGGTTGCCGCCTCGTTCAACTCAACATCGCAGGGCAGGTGAGCGAACAACGGTTGTCGGTGTCCCCCTTCGTCGTTGGGAACTCCTCCTTTTGGTGAGGCGGCCACAAACGCCTTGATGGCCTCGGATGAAAGCAAAAATGCGTCGCAAGGCACCAACAAAATTGCGGCGTCCAATGTTGTCCGAATCCATGGAATGATGCGATGTAAACCCTTCAAGTGAGGCGGGTCAGCCATCACTTCGCCCTTGAACAGGGATGCACGGTTTTCCTCGCCGCATAAGACGACACAACGTTCGATGCCTGCGTCTGCAAGACAACGTTGGATACGGGCAACTCCTCCGTACATGTCTGCTTTTTCTTGACCCATACGCTGGCTGACGCCACCGGCGAGGATGACCGCTACGATCGCCATGTTACTCCCTCAGTGCATGCTGTCGAGCTCGTCCAAAGCGGCTTCAAGTTCGGCAAGCAAACCCCTGACACGCTGCAACAACGCCTTGCGCTCTCTGCTGGAACGAGCCTCAGGCAACCATTCAAGCAGCCGTCGCACATCCTTGGCGTCTCGCTCCACCGTCCATTTGAGGACGTTCTCCAAAACCGGGTCCTCAGCGGGCAACAAACGTTCGACCATGCATCACAATCCGGTTGATGCTCCTTCAATGCTCCGCTTGCAACAAACGCTCGCGGATGCGTTCATACATTTCTCCGCCGGACGGAGCCGTTTCAATCAAAGGACGACATCCCACCTCTTGGCGACGAAGGGAAAGAAACAGCACGCAGTATTGGTGCCAGTGAGGGCTCTGCTCAGCCGCCGCCTCCAGCCACGCATCGTCCGGCACAGGATGGCCACCTCGCACCAATTCTTCAGCGACTTCGAGGACGATCATCAACGATTCTTGACGCTGCAACAGATGGATGAACGCCATCCACGGGTCTTGTCCGATGTCATCGGGCTCCAGGTTCGCCAAGAGCAAACCCGCCATGCTCAAATCTTCCCGACCGCGCCGTTTCCACAACGCAGGAATGAGTTTGGCCAACGGGCGCTTCTTTGGAGCATGGGTGAGCATCCAAGAAGCGATTTGGCGAAGGTCAGGCAGAGGCGTGCCGATATGAAAGCGAAAACCGGCGTCCGTCATGGTGACATCGGTCCTCGGTTTGTTGGCAAAGTCACCAACGCAAATGCCGTACGCTTCTTTGAGAAAACGCAAGGCTCTGCGTTTTGATTTCAAGCGATGAGATGGTTGCCGGTCGAGCCAACCATCCAATGTCGGGTTCAACGGTCGTCACCCTCACTGGGTCGTTTTCTGAAGTTGTCGAACAAGTCGCCGACCAAACCAACGGAGTCCCTTAACGTGTCCATGAGCGTATCGATCATGGCCTTGTCGCCGTATTTTTCTTTCATCATTTCTCGAAGTTCTTGTTCGATTTCTTCGTGGAGTGCATCGTCGATATCAAATTGTGTTCGGAGGTTGGCCAACACTCGAAATTCGTCCCGCGAAAGGGAAGCGTTGACGATCGCCACCTCGAAAACTTTGGTGTAGATCATGCGCATTTCTTCCGGGGAAATCAGAGCACCACTCCGTGATTCAGCATTTTTCTGAATCGCTTCATAGATGTAGGCTGGCTCATCCGGTGCCAGTTTGAGTGCACTGGCTAATTTGATGATGAGGCGTTTTTCTTCTCTGGTCAAGACGCCGTCCGTCAACATGACCTCAACCGTTGAACGAAACACATCCAACGCCCCAAGTTCCAGCGACGACACATTTCACCGACGCGCTTCCACTTCTTGAAGAAACCGTTGGCTTCGAAAACCGGATTGAACGGCATCGTTCTTTGCACAGGATTCAAAAGGGCTCGGCCTGTGGGTTCATTTGTTCACATTCACTTCCCTCGTTCTGCGAGTGGAATGCCACGGACCCAGACGACCACCGTCGTCGGCCCAACGCACAGTGTTTGTGTGCAAACAAGGAGCGTAAACCATATGGGAAGAAACAACTCAAACCGCGGAGGCGGAAACTCAAACCGCGGAGGCGGTGGAAAAGGCAAGGCCATGAAATATGAAATTCGGGCTGATATCAAAGTGAACGGAACCGTCCAACGCAAGGACATCATCGGGGCCATCATGGGCCAAACCGAAGGCTTGCTCGGCGATGAACTTGAACTTCGCAAGTTGCAACGCACGGCCCGAGTCGGGCACGTTGACGTTGAAATGGAAACCAAGAACGGCAAAGTGCACGGGACCATCGTGATCCCCAGCAGTTTGGACAACGTTGAGACGGCGATCATCGCCAGCTCTCTCGAAACCATCGACCGTATCGGGCCATGCAACGCCATCATCAAGGTCATGCAAATCAGTGACATTCGAGCCACCAAGCGTACGGCCGTGGTTGACCGAGCCAAGGAACTCTTGTTGACCTTGGTGAATTCAGGCGAGGCGGCCTCAAAAACCGTCATCGAAGAAGTTCGCTCGGTGTTGACCGTCGGCACGGCCAAGTCCTTCCATGGGCTGACCTGTGGGCCAAACGTTGAATCCTCGTCCTCTCTCATCATCGTGGAAGGACGAAACGATGTGCGAAACCTGCTGAACTGCGGCGTGAAAAACGCCATCAGCGCAGATGGCTCTGGCAACATCAAGCAAGAACTCATTGACCTCGCCAACGGCAAAGAGAGCGTCACGGTGGCCATCGACGGCGACCGAGGCGGCGAAATGCTGTTCATGCAACTCTATGACATGATGAAGGTTGACCACGTGGCTCAGGCCCCCGTTGGCCAAGAATGGGAATTGCTTCCACAGAAAACCGTCACCATGTGCCTTCAGAAGAAAACGGAGGCAGCCAAGTTCAAGCATCAACTCGACAAGAAAATCGCCGAAGACAACGAGAAGTTTGGCGGTGACAAAGACTGGGACAAAGACATGGACGATGAATTCTCCAAGGAAGCCCCAGAAGCAGCTCCCGCCGACATTCAGGAATTGTTCGACAAGGTTGACGAGATGGGCAAGAACAAAGCCATCATCTGTTTCGCTGACGGGACGTTCTCGGACGAGATCGGCCCGTCGAAACTTGAGGCGGCCTTGACCGAGGCCGAAGAAGCCGAAACGGTGCTCATCAACGGGTCAGTGACCGAGAAAGTTCTCAATTACGTGAATCAGTCTTCTGCCAAAACATTGGTTGGTACCAAAGAAGGCAAGGGATTCGAAGCGTCCGAGGACTTGACCGTCTGGTTTGCTGAAATTCATCGATAAGTGCTGAACGGTTCACTTATGTTCTTGGGCCCTTAAGGCCACGCCATGGAGGACGACGAGTTCCCCGCATGGCCTGCCGAAGAAGCCGACGGAACCGTTGACGAACCGGAGGAAACCTCTGAACCAACAACGGACGACTCCAAAGAAGAGGTCTCCCAGGCGGACGAAGAACCAACAGGTTCCGATTCCGTAGAGGGCGACTCTTCCAACGATGAGGACGAACCTGTGAACGATGCTCCGGAACCATGGACGCTCCCCGTTCGAGCCGCCCCCATCCTCGCCTTGCAAGGGGAAACGGTCACCGAATTCCCCCTGAGTCAGCACGTGAACGGGCTGGAATCCACCTCATTGGTCATGGATGACGAACTCATGCGTATCGTGGAAGCACGTTACGACGCAGACGGTGTCCGAAGACTCAATGTTCGGATGGCTTTGGTCAAGGAGCACATCTCCGGATATTCCCACACACATCTTGACTTATTTCAGAAACTACAAGGCGTTTGGTGGGGGGCGATTGGCTTTGGACTTCTCGCCGCCACCAGCGTTGCACAGGGCCTCTTGGCCATCGGAAGCGGCGCTTTCGTTTTGGCCGGTGTGGCCGGCCTGTTGATGGCCAAACTCGACCTCCACCGCCTGTCCTTTTCCGACCATGGCGGCCGGCACGATTTTTATCTCTCGGGATGGAGGCAAGAGCCCTATTTGATTCACAACAGTACGGCGTTGTTGGGTCCGGCCTTTGTTGAATTCTTGCGGACCTCGACCTTGGATACCGAGCACATTGATGCGGTGATCAAGGCGTTGGGCGCGCCGGCAAAACCCGCACCTGAACTTCAATCGACGCCCGCACCACCTCCCGTGTTGTCAGAACCCACACCGCCTGTGACACATGCTCTCCCTCCGCCCCCAAGCGCCAGTGCGTCCGAGGAAGGCCCGATTACGGTTTCAAGCGGTCCGCCCATCTCTGCTCAATCGCCTCCTGCTCAGCAACCTTTGCTTCCGTCTCCTGCACCGATTCAACATGCGCCTGCTCCACCATCTCTCCCAGCAGCTCCGCTTCCTCCACCCCCCGCTCCTGTCCAGCATGCGCCTGCACCTCCCGCACTTCCAGCACCCCCGTTGCCAGCACCGTTACCACCGCCCTTGGCACCTGCGCCGCCAAAGAGTAACATCGATGAAGATGCCTTGTGGGATGACTTGACCTGATCAGGCCTTCACGCCACCAGCGGATGGCAAATTGACGCTTTGAGCCAGTTTCTTGATTTCTCCCGAGAGCCCATCCAAACCGCCTGGCAAAGGCCAATCGTCCTTCTCCAGAGGGAGCTGTCGGCCAAGTCCCGGTATGCGTTCCAGCGCGGTTCCAAGTTCCACTGCATCGGCGAGGAAATCGCCTCTTGCACCGGAATGTCTGGCTTCCAATCGTCGTCGCATCCAGCGCTTGAGCGGCGCGATCAACTGACCTAATTCTGCCAACATTCGAGCCCGCTCACCGTCGCTTTTGTTGCCTTCCGGAAGGAGCCTTAGGGTCAAACGAAGCAGACGAGCGATTCGTATGTCTCGCGGTTCGATGTTCACGTGTTGAGCTAAACCTCTTCGAACCTCAGGGAGGGCTTCCATGCCCTGTTGACCCACCTCGGCAGCGAGGTCAGACAACCCCAACAAAGCGATCAACTCCCTCAAGGCGCCCAATGCTCGTTGAGTGGCAACGTCCTCTGAAATCGCCTCCTCAACGGCAACGCTCTGCGTTGCAGCCTCCTCCTTCTCTTCAACTCGAGAGGGGGCCTCCTCTTCATTCGCAGGTTCTTCAAGGTCGGCTATCTCAGCGTTTTCTTCTTCAGTAATAGCAACTGGCAGCACGTCTTCCACAACGGGTTGAGCGGTCTCTTGGGCGGGTTTCTCTTCTTCATTTTCGGGCGTCGGGACGGTTTCCACAACGGGTTCCTCAACCTCTGTGTGCTCCTCATCCATCGCTTCCAACATGGCTTCATGGGCCTCATCCAGAGCGGAGACCGGTTGGAGCACAGGACGGTCGTCGCGTTCTGGAATCGGAACGAGGGTTGGATGTGTTCGCTCAGGTTGCCAGAGGTGAAGGCGATAGGACGGATCTTCAACAGGCCGATTGGCAAGATGGGCGGTGAAGAATGGAATTCGACGGCTGAGATGGTCAAGCCGGTTGGGTTCTTTGACTTGCATT